>CAYVBN010000090.1:0-2196 GCA_964449645.1 uncultured Hyphomicrobiales bacterium | reverse complement strand
CGTGGTGGTGCTCGCCGGCGTCTGGTGCATCACCCGAACGGAGCGTTCGAGCTTTCCCACCGAAGTGCCGGTGTTATGAGCCCGACCATCTTGGGCATCGTGCTTGTGGTCCTGTGCACGATCTTCGAAGCCATCGGCCAGGTTTTCCTGAAGAAGTCCGTGCTCGAGGTCGCCCGGCGGCGGTTCTGGATCGGGCTCGGCATCTGCTTTCTGATTCTCGAAGTGCTGATGTATTCCGGAGCGCTGCGTTTCCTGGCGCTCAGCGTCGCGTTCACGGTGAGCAGCCTGAACTTCGTCACCATCACGCTGCTCTCGATGTGGCTGCTGCGTGAGCGCGTGACGCGGACGCGCTGGATCGGGGTCGTGCTGATCCTTCTGGGGACCGGCCTGATCGTCGCTTACGCCTGAACGGCGATATGTTCTCAGGAACCGGCGGCGAGCCGTGAGGCGCGCCGCTGCAAGGCGCGGATGCGATCCGACAAGCTGCCCTTCTCCGGCGAGCGGTCCTCTCCCGCGATGGCGCCGTTGCCGTTCACCTCGGCCTTCGCAGCCGATTTGTCGCCCGCCAGCGCCACCTCGATCGGAGAATCGGGCCCTTCGAGCGCGAGTGCGAGCCGCGCGACCTCGGCGGCGACGTCGTTGATGCGCTCGCGCAGCAACGCATTCTCGACCCGTTCGGACTCCCAGACGGATTCAGTCTCGTGCTTCATGGCGGCGACGTCGCGCTGAAGCTTCTGATGGTCCTCCCGGGCGCGTGCGAGCTGCTCCTCGAGCACCTTCTTCTCGGCCTTGAGGGCGGCGGTTCCGGAGCTGCGCGAATCGAGGACGGCCGCGAGCTCCGCCTTGAGATCGCTTTCCTTCCGGCGTGCCTCCTCGAGCTCACCGCGCAGGCGATTCGTTTCGTATTCGCGCTCGACCAGCAGCCGTCCTTGTTCGTTGAGCCGCATTTCGAGCTCCTGGACCCGGCGACCGAGCAGTTCCGCTTCCGCGGTCTGGACGACGGCCTGGCGTCCGAGCTCCTCGACCCGGCCACCCAGGTCCTGCACCTTGCCGCGCGCCTCGCTGAGCTGTTTCGCGACGGCTTCGGATTCCTGGCGCTCGCGATCGAGCCGCTCCTTGGCCTCCTTCACCTCCCGCTCGTATCGGCTGACCTGGTCCTTGAGCGCCTCGACCTGCGTCCGCAAGGCCACGATCTCGACTCGCTGGCTGTCGGAGAGCACGGTCTGCTCGTTCAGGGCCGCCGACAGTTTCGCGAGCTCCGATTCCTTGTCGGCGAGTCCGCGTTCGGCTTCGTGCAGGCCCTGGGATTTGACGCTGTATTCCTCTTCGCTCGTGCGCAGCTGCTCGCGCAGCGCCTTTTCCCGCGCTTCGAGCGCGATGATGGCGCTCGTTTTCTCCCCGAGCTCCGTCTTGAGCCGGTTGATCGCGTCGGTCTTCTTGCCGAGCTCGGCCAGTTGGGCGGTGGTCCGGGCCTTGAGCTGTTCCACGCTCAGCTCCAGCCGCCGCGTGGACATGGCGAATTCCGCCCGCAACTGGTCCTTGTCGGCCTGGATCTCCGCCATCGACAACGGGGTCGCGGCTTCGAGCCGGCGGATCGTCAGTCGGACGGCGCGGCTATGCACCAGCGGAAGGACGATGAGGCCGAACAGACTCGCGACCAGGAACCCGATCCCGAAATACATGATCGGTTCGACCATATCGCGCTCCGTCGCACTCACCCGCCGTCATGAAATCATGCCACGGCGGGGTGGCGAGTTCCAGTGTGGCGGACTTGAAGTTTCTGAGATTGTGCAGCGAACTCCGACAGGAGTTTCAAATCCAAAGCCACGCTGGAATCACTGGCCTGCTGTGTTCCTTTTGATTCCGAAGTTCGCATCAGGGCCAGAGCACGCCGCAAGGTTTTGCGAGCTTCGGAATACAGACATGCGAGCGCGTTCCGGATTCATGGAAACGGAATGCGCGCACAGGATCGGATCTGGTCGCAATTTTCTGCGGCGAACCCGGGAAAACCTCGATCAGAAGGGATTCCACGTCGCGTTCGGCGTGAACTTCAGATAGCCGATATTGGCGCCGAGCCGCAGACCGACACCGGAACGGATCGGCACGAGGACGATGTTGTTCGCCGTCAGCGCCGTCATCCCGAATCCGCCGACCAGATAGGCAGAGCCGTCGATGCCGCCGAAGCGATCGAAAATG
>CAYVBN010000089.1:0-4145 GCA_964449645.1 uncultured Hyphomicrobiales bacterium | reverse complement strand
CGCGCGCGGCGGAAGGCGCGTCTCCGGTCGAGGAGATCGACGAGCCCGGCGGCGGCAAGCGGGTCCGCCTCACGGAGCACAACGGCTTCGGCATCGAGGTGGTGTTCGGGGTCGAACGCGTGCCGGCGCTGCCCGTCCAGGTGAACACGCTCAATTCCGGCACTGCCAAGCAGGCGCGCGCCGGCGAGTTGCTGCGGGTCGAAACCCGCCCCTCGCAGGTCAAGCGCATCGGCCATGCGGTGTTGAGCACGCCCGAGGTCGACAAGTCGGTCGCCTGGGCGCACCGACATCTCGGCATCATCCGTTCCGACGACGTGCACGCCGAGGACGATCCCAATCGATTGCTGGCGAGCTTCAACCGCATCGACGCCGGCGACGACTATGTCGATCATCACGTGATGATGTTCGCGCTTCACCCGAATGCCGGGCTAAACCACGTGTCCTTCGAGGTGCAGGACATCGACGATCTCGCCGTTGGCCACGATTTTCTGAAGCAGCGCGGGCGCTGGCGTCACGTCTGGGGCCTGGGCCGGCACACGCTCGGCAGCCAGATCTTCGACTATTGGAAGGATCCGTGGGGCCGGATGCACGAGCACTGGACGGATTCCGATGTGCTCAACCGCCACTATGGCCACCGTGTCCACCCGCGCAGCAAGGGCCTGCGCTCGCAATGGGGGCCGCAAGCTCCGCAGGAATTTCGCGACACCGCCAGTCGATAAGCGCCAGCCGCGCCAAAAGCGGCGGCAAGGGAGGGAGGAAACCATGCCACGCTTGCTGTTCGGCCTTGTGCTGTCCGTCGGGCTCTTATGCGGCCTCGCGCACGGCATGGCCGATGATTTTCCCTCGCATCCGATCCGGTTCCTTCAAGGCTTCGCGCCGGGCGGAAACGCCGATGTCATCGTGCGCGTGCTCGGGGAGGAGATGTCGAAGTCGCTCGGCCAGCCCGTCGTTCCCGAGCCGCGGCCGGGTGCCGGCGGCAATCTTGCTTCGGAGCAGGTGGCGCGGGCGACGCCCGACGGCCACACGATCGTGCTCCTGACGACCGCGCACGTGATCTCGCCGGCGATCTACAAGTCGCTCAACTTCGATCCGGTTCGCGATTTCGAGTTCATCTCGACGGTCTCGGACTTCCCGTTCTTCTTCGTGGTCAATGCGAATTCGCCCTACAAGAGCATCGGGGATCTGGTCGCGGCCGCGCGGGCGAAGCCGGGCCAGTTGACGGTCGGCACCGCCGGGGTCGGCACCGGTCAGCACATGTGCTCGGAACTGTTCGCCAATTCGACCGGCACCAAATTCATCCATGTGCCGTTCCGCGGCGACGCGGCGGCCGTCGCCGCTCTGCTCGGGAGCAATGTGGATTTCATCGTTGCACCGGGCACCGCGATCTTCGGCAACATCGCGGGCGGCAAGTTCCGCGCGCTCGCGATCTCGGGCAGCCAGCGTTGGCCAGCGCTCCCCGACGTGCCGACCGTTGCCGAAACCGTCGCGCCCGGCTTCGACATGATGGCGTGGGTCGGGGTTGCGACGACCCACGGCGTTGCGAAGCCGATCGTCGATCGCCTGAACAAGGAAGTCCGGCGCGCGATTGCGCTGCCGAAGGTGGAGAAGCGCCTGAGCGATCTCGGCGGCTTCCCGAACTCCAGCACCCCGCAGGAGATGACCGACAAGGTTGTGGCTCACATCAAGCGCTGGAAAGAAGTGGCCGCCAAAGCCGGCATCCAGCCGCAGTGATCGTGGTCGACCGCAGGTCGAGATCGGAGAAACGACATGGCCGACGTTCCGAGCGACGTTCACCCGTTGACGCAGAAATTTCTCGGCAAGGAAATGTACCTGGTGATCACGCGCCCGGTGCGCTCCCCGCAGATCGCCGAGCGTCTCGCCGATCATCTGGCGCACCAGGTGGAGCTGGAGCGGCGCGGCATCATGTTCGCGGCCGGTCCGCTCTATTCGCGCGACTCCAACGTGCCGGAGGCCGGCATGTTCGTCCTGCGGGCGAACTCCTTCGAGGAGGCGGAGGCGATCGCCCGCACCGACCCGCTGCATGCCGCGGGCCTGCGCACGTTCACGCTGCAGAAATGGCGGATAAATGAAGGCAGCATCACGCTCAAGATCAACTATTCCGACCAGACGGTCGAAATCACCTGAGACGCCGCATGGTTCGAGACTGAAAGAAAATCACGATGCAGACAGCAGTTTCCATTCCTTCGGACGGGCTCAAGCTGTCCGGAGTGCTTCACGTTCCGGACGGACGCGCCTCGGAGCGGCTTCCCGCCTTCCTGGTGCTGCACGGCTTCATTGGCTCGAAGGATGAATCGCATGCCGAGATCCAGGCCCGCATGCTGGAGGACTTCGGCTATGCGGCACTGCGCTTCGATTTCCGCGGCTGCGGCGACAGCGAAGGCCGGCGCGGCTATGTGCTGTGCATGGACCAGGTGGCCGATACGCGTAATGCGCTGACTTGGCTTGCGCAGCGTCCGGAGATCGATCCGGCGCGCATCGGCGTCATCGGCCACAGCTTCGGGGCGGCGGTTGCCGTCTATACGGCCGGCACGGACGAGCGCGTTGCGGCGGTGATCTCCTCGTGCGGCTGGGGCCATGGCGAGCGCAAGTTCCGCGGCCAGCACCCGGGCGAAGCGGCCTGGAAGAAGTTCACCGACATGCTCGCGCGCAATCGCGAGCACAAGAAGGCGACAGGGGAATCGCTCATCGTCTCGCGCTGGGACGTCGTGCCGATCCCCGAGCATCTGCGCAGGAACCTGCCCAGCAAGGCGCAGATGGAGCTTCCGGCCGACACGGCGCAGAGCATGTACGACTTTCGGGCCGAGGAGGTCGTCGGCAACATCGCGCCGCGCCCCTTGATGCTGTTGCATACGGCGAACGATCAGGTTACGCCCACGGAACAGTCGATCCGTATGTTCGAGAAGGCCGGCATGCCGACGGAACTCTATTTGATCACCGGGGAATCGCACTTCCCGCTGGCCGGCGACGGCCAGCCGGCGCGCAGCCTGATCAAGGGCTGGCTCGATCGTTTCTTCCCGTTGCACCCATGAGCGACCCCATTCGCATCGGCAAGGATCAGCTCCTTGCGTTCGTGCGCGAGATCTTCGTTGCGGCCGGGATCGCG
Source organism: uncultured Hyphomicrobiales bacterium (assembly GCA_964449645.1). Taxonomy (GTDB): domain Bacteria; phylum Pseudomonadota; class Alphaproteobacteria; order Rhizobiales; family Xanthobacteraceae; genus CAYVBN01. Next base: position 1,021 of record CAYVBN010000089.1, on the reverse strand, counting down.
CGCGACATGGCCGAGATCTGGGCCGACGTGCTGGTCTGGGCCAACCTGCGCGGCGTCGATTCGCATGGTGTCTTGCGCGTCCCGCGTTACCTCGACCTGATCGCCAGGAAGTCGATCAATCCCGAGCCCGACATGCGCACGCTGCGCAGCGCCGGAGCGATCGCCGTGATCGAGGCTGATCGGGCGCCCGGCGCCGTGGCGATGGTGCGGGCGGTGGACGAAGCGATCCGGCGGGCCCGCGAGGTGCACATCGGCTGGTGCGCGGTGCGCAACATCTCGCACGCGGGCGCGATCGGATATTTCGCCCTGCGGGCGGCGCAGGCCGGCTTCGCCGGTCTGGTGATGGCGGCCTCCGGGCCGATGATGGCCTATCACGGCGCCCGCGTGTCGGGTGTTTCCACCAACCCGCTGGCGATCGCGGTGCCGGGGAAGAAGCACCCGCCATTTCTGCTCGACATGTCGACCGCCACAGTGGCGAACGGCAAGGTCCTCGACGCGCGCGACCGCGGCGTCGCCGTGCCGCTCGGCTGGGGCATCGACGCCGAAGGCCGGGACACGACCGATCCGAAGAAGATCGCGACGCTGCTGCCGGTCGGCGGCGCCAAGGGATCGGGCCTGTCGTTCATGATCGAATGCCTGTGCAGCCTCGCGGTTTCGAACCCGCGCATCGCTCCGGCGCTGGCGGGAACCGGTCCGGAAGACCCGCTGATGAACGCGGTCGCCATGGCGGTCGATCTGGCCGCGCTCGGCGATGCCGATGCGTTCGGCGAGGAGGCTGACCGGCTGGGCGAGGCCATCACGGCCTTGCCGCGGGCCGAAGGCGTCGATCGCATCCTGCTGCCGGGCGAGCGGGGCGACCAGGTGAAGGCCGAGCGCGAGCGGACCGGAATTCCGATTGCCAAGGGCACGTGGACCCGCCTTGTCCAGGCGGCCGAACGCGTCGGCGTGCCGGCGCGCGCCTGAGCGGCACGACCTTCAAGGCCGGGCAGAACCGCGCTAGGTTGGCACGCTCAGAATGCCG
>CAYVBN010000088.1:0-3950 GCA_964449645.1 uncultured Hyphomicrobiales bacterium | reverse complement strand
AGGCGGCGCTGCGGGCGGGCGCGGCGGCCGCGTTCGATCCGGCCGACCCGGCGGCGCGCAAGACAGTTCTCGCCGAAACGGGCGGCGTGCACGCGATCTGCGACTTCGTCGGTTCGACGGCCTCGCTCACGTTCGCTATGGGTATTCTCGCCAAGGGAGGCAAGGTGGTTGTCACCGGCCTCATCGGCGGCACCTTCAGCACGCCGCTCCCGCTGCTCCCGATCAAGGCTCACACGATCGAAGGGACCATGGTCGGCACGCTCGCGGAAGCGCGCGAGTTGATGGACCTGGCGCGCACGGGCCGGCTGCCGCCGATGCCGGTCGAGGAGCGCCCGCTGACACAGGCCCAGGCCGCGCTCGAAGATCTGCGTGCCGGGCGCGTGGTTGGCCGCGTGGTGCTCGTCCCACAGACGTAAAGCCTCAGGACGTTGTGCTCGGCCAGACAGAGCCTGGCCGGCGGCGAGAGCACCGGTGCAATCAGGAGATTGCTGATCGAAATCGGCGCCATCGCCGACATCGCGGGTTTCGCACAAACCGGCCATCGCGATCCGATCTACTACGGTGTCGGTTTCTACTGCGGTGCCGGGCGTGGAACATCTTGCCTGCGCTGCTCGTTTAATTGGCAAGGCGAAGGCGGATACGCCGATAGATCGCCGACGACCCCTGCCGCACGTCACAAATGCAGCGAAGAAGTTCTGCTACGCCGCTGCAAGGGCGGGCGCCAACTCATGTCAGCCATCGGTGCACCGCAGAGAGGTTACGGCCGCGCTCTGACAAACGGCAAGGAGGCGGAGCCATGACGACCAGGATCATCCTTACGCGCCATGGTCACGTCGAGGGTATCAGACCGCGCCGGTTCCGCGGACGCGAAGACATTCCGCTGACGGATCTCGGCAGAGCGCAGGCCAAGGCGACGGCACACCGGATCGCGGAGCTATGGCAGCCCGACGGGGTCTTCACGAGCCCGATGCGCCGTTGCGTCGCGACCGGCGCCGCCATTGCCGATGCCTGCGGCACGTCAAACCAGGTTCTCGATACACTCGACGAAATGGATTACGGGGAATGGCAGTGGAAAACACACGAGGAAATCAGCAGGACGTTCCCTGAACTCTATCGGAAGTGGCATGCGATCCCGCATCTCTTCCGCTTTCCTCAAGGCGAATCTCTGCAGGACGTCGTCGCCCGGGTGAGCGGCGCGCTGAGATATGTTCTGCAGGAGCATCGGGATCGGACGGTCGTCCTGGTTGGCCACAACACCGTCTGCCGCGCACTACTCATGCAAATTCTCGACCAGCCGCTATCTGCCTACTGGCGTCTCTACTTCAAACCCTGCGGGATCAGCGAGATCGAATTTACGGATGACGTGTCACGCGTCCTGAGGGTCAACGAAACGTTCCATCTTCCCGAAACCCCGGAGGTCGAGCTACCGCACCGGACGAATATGGAAGCCACGACATGAGAGCGTATCGAGCGTCATAGACAAGAGGCATTGCAAGGAGCAATTCAACAGAGATTATATCTGAATTGAGCCGAGGCCCTCTCGCACGGGCGATTGGCCCGAGGTGGGTCAATCAGGCGAGTTCTGGGGAGACAACGATGAATATTCGCCGCCTCTTGCTGGACGTCGACAAGGCGTTGGCGCGTCCCTCGCTGCTCGACATCTGCAAAGCCATCTCGGACTGCAGCGGAGTCGAAGCGGTGAACATAAGCCTCGGCGACGTGGATGTCGAAACCATGGGATTGGTGATCACCATCGAAGGCAACGCTTTGGATTATGACGAGATTGCCAAAGCCATCGAGGACAGCGGAGCGGTCGTGCATGGCATCGAACAATTGGTGTCCGGCGAACGGATCATAGAACGCACCGAGCTCGCGCGATGAAGTTGGAAGACTGGATACGCGATTCTCGCAATCGACTGGACATCGTTGCCGGCCTGATCGATGGAATATTGAATGCCCTTACGCTCGCCGCGGCGAGACTTGTCACGCGAGGAGGGCTCAGCGCCTCGATTGTCTGGAAGGTCGCCGCGGTCACGGCGTGCACCACGAGCTTCGTGTTCTTTGTCGCGCACTACGCGCAACTGCGATCGGAGCTTGTGCGGGCCGCGCGTGAACTCAATCTGACCTCGCAAGGACATCTCGCGACGACACAATTGGGAAAGCAGATTTTGCGGGAATCGTTGTGGGGCGCCATCATTGCATCCCTCTGCGGTATCATCGGATCAACTATTCCCCTGGCCATCAGCTTGGCCATTCCGCATCTGCCGATGATGGGGATCGCTCTGACTATCGCCCTGCTCGGCGCACTCGGCTGGCTTCTTGGCCTGAGCGTGCTCGGCTCGCCAGCCGTGTGGGCAGGCGGCTTGATTCTCGGAGGCACGCTCGTCACTGCCATCGGAGTGAAGCTCGATGTCCTGGGTTAGACGTGTTCGATCCGGCCGACCCGGCGGCGCGCAAGACAATTCTCGCCGAGACGGGCGGCAAGGTGATGGTCACCGGCCTCATCGGCGGCACATTCAGCACGCCGCTCCCGCTGCCGCGTGGTTCTGGCCGGCCAGAGCACGTCCGTAAAGCGGACATTGGTTAGGATCGTGCGCGAACATCGCGGACTGGCGCATGACCCCGTCGGCGGCCTGCTCACACTTCGCCGGACCACGCGCCAGAGCCCAGCCCAACGGAGCGGAATCGCTCCCGGGATGAAACGGAGCGCGCGCCCAGAGCGCGAACGCAGGCGAACTTGCAAGCTGTGCATGCTTGATCGCATCGGCAGAACTGGTGTCTACTTTTGCTGAGCGCGCTCGAATACAGAAAGCGCTGCCGGGAGGGAAGAATGACAGCAGCAAGCATGAAAGCAGCGTTGTTGGCGCTCGTCGCGGCACTGGCGTGCGTGCCGGAGGCTCAGGCCGAGGATACGCTGAAGGTCACGATCGGTCAGATGCAAGCCTGGGCGCAACAGCCCCCGATCCTGGGACAGGAGACGGGCATCTTCAAAAAATACGGGCTGGCACTGGAGATCGTCGGAACCGAAGGCGCGGGCGAGACGCTGCAGCCGGTGCTCTCGGGCGCTGCCGATATCGGCATCGGGATCGGGACCGTCGGCGTCATGCGCGCTTTCGCCAAAGGCGCTCCGGTCCGCATCTTCGGAGCAAGCTTCACCGGGATGGGCGATATTTTCTGGTATGTGAAAGCCGATTCCCGCATCAAGCGGCTCTCGGATCTCGCCGAGAACAATACGATCGCCTATTCGACCAACGGCGCAACCAGCCACAGCGTGGTCCTGGCTTTCAAATCGGAGCTCGGCGTCAAGGGGAAGCCGGTCGCGACCGGTGGCCCGCCCGGCACGCTTACGCAGGTCATGTCGGATCAGATCGACGTCGGCTGGGCCGTTCCTCCGTTCGGCCTGAAACAGGTCGCCGACGGAACGATACGCATCATCGCCAGGGGCAGCGACGTTCCATCGATGCGGAACCAGACGGTCCGCGTCCAGGCCGTCAACGCGAAGCTGCTCAGCGAGCGCCGGGACGTTTTCCTGCGGTTCGTGCGCGCCTATCGCGAGTCGCTCAACTGGATATTCACGGATCCGCAGGCGATCGAACTCTATTCCAAGAAGAACAACATTCCGGTGAGCCTCGTCAAACAGACAGCCGAGCACTTCCAGACACGGGAGGCCATGCAGTTCGACAAGATATCCGGCGTGGACGCGATCATGGCCGATGGTGTGAAGCTGAAATTCCTCGACGCGCCGCTCACCAAGCAGCAGGTCCAGGAGCTGATCCAGGTTCCGCCGCCCTGATCATTCGCGCACGGCTGGCGCAGGATGCGGCGAAGCGTGAGCGGTTCGCCGACAGGACCATGCGCCCGTTCAAAAGGTTAGAGCGCGACCTTCGAGACGGGTATCCGCTTTTGCGGCTCGCGCACTAAGATTTTGTTTGGCCGCTTTTTCGACGGCG
>CAYVBN010000087.1:0-4289 GCA_964449645.1 uncultured Hyphomicrobiales bacterium | reverse complement strand
TTGACATCGAAGTTGTTGAGGCCGCGGGAAGCCGGAAGATCGGCCCCCCACCAATCCTTGACCCGGTCGTATTCGATGTAGCGGCCGACTTCGAAGCGACCCACCTTGTAGGGGCCGGACCCGAGCGGGATGTCCAGCGTGGTCTCGTCGAACTCGCGCTTGGCATAATAATCGCGTGAGAAGATCGGCAGCGAGGCGACGAACAGCGGCACGTCGCGCGCCCGTTTGGGAGCGAAGCGCACCACCACGGTCGCGTCGTCGTGCGCCTCGGCGCCGGCGAAGTCGCGCAGGAGCTGCAGGATGATCGGATGGCCCTTTTCCTTCAGGGTGGTGAGCGAGAAGGCGACGTCGTGGGCGGTGAGCGGCGAGCCGTCGTGGAAGCGCGTCTCCGGCCGCAGCAGAAATCGATACTCGAGCCCGTCCGGGGAGATGCGCACCGCGCGGGCGGCGAGGCCGTACATGGCGTCGGGCTCGTCGGCCGCGCGCGCCATCAGGCTCGCGAAGGTGAGCTCCATGCCCTGGGCGGCATCGCCCTTGAGGATGTAGCTGTTGAGCGAATTGAACGTGAGGAAGGACTGGTTGTACTGCCGGCTCGGACCGATCTGGGAAAAGACGCCGCCCTTCGGCGCTTCGGGATTCACGTAGTCGAAGTGCCGGAAGTCCGCCGGATATTTGAGGTCGCCGAACGCCGAGATGCCGTGCGCTTCGTCCTCGGCGGCCCGGGCGGGCGCGAACGGCCGACCGGCGGCGGCGAGCGCGCCTGCCGCCAGGACGAACGTGTCGCGGCGCGTGAGCCTCACTACCGCGACCCCGTCTTCGCCGCCCGCGTCGGATCCCACCACCAGACGTCCGGAAAGGCGGATGCGCCGTACTGGGGCATCTTGTCCGGGCGGCCGAAGCGGTCCCAGCGCGCCGTGCGCATGTTCGGGTAGGTCCATTGCGGCACGACGTAGTGGTTCCACAACAGCACCCGGTCGAGCGCGTGGGTGGCGGCGACCAGCTCCTCCCGGCTCTTGGCGAAGATGACGCGCTCGATCAGCGCATCGACGGCCGGGTTCTTGATGCCGACGAGATTGCGCGAGCCGGGCTGGTCGGCGGCTTGCGATCCCCAGAAGCCGCGCTGCTCGTTGCCGGGCGAGAGCGACTGCGGCCAGGAGGCGATGATGATGTCGAAATCCCAGTTGCGCAGCCGGTTCTCGTATTGCGCGTCGTCGATCGTGCGCACGCTCACCCCGATGCCGATCCGCTCGAGCGAGGGCTTGTAGAACAGCATGATGCGCTCGAAACTCGGGTCCTCGACCAGCAGCTCGACGGTGAACGGCTCGCCGCTCTTGGCATTGACGAGCTTGGTGTTGCGCACGTCGTAGCCCGCCTCGCGCAGAAGCTTCAGCGCTTCGCGCAGGTTGGCGCGGACCTTCTCCGGGTTGCCGCCGACCGGGTTGGAATAAGGCGTGGTGAAGACCTCGGGCGGCACCTTATCGCGCACGGTCTCGAGGATCTCCAGCTCCTGGCCGGTGGGCAGGCCCGAGGAGGCAAGCTCGGTATTCTGGAAGTAGCTCGAAATGCGCTGGTACTGGCCGTAGAAGAGCTGCTTGTTCATCTCCTCGAAATCGAAGGCGAAATTGAACGCGCGGCGCACGCGGGCATCCTTGAACTTGTCGCGCCGGGTGTTCATCGCGAAGGCCTGCATGATGCCGGAGCTGCGGAGCGGGAACTCCTCCAGCACCACCCGCTTCTCCTTCACGGCCGGGAAGTCGTAAGCGGTGGCCCAGTTCTTGGCGCTGTTCTCGGTGCGCCAGTCGACCTGATCGCCCTTGAAGGCTTCGAGCGCGACGGTTGAATCGCGGAAGTAGTCGAAGCGCAACTCGTCGAAATTGTTGCGGCCGACGTTCACATTGAGGTCCTTGCCCCAGTAGTCCTTGACGCGCTCGAAGACGATCGTACGGCCGGGCACGAAGTCCTTGATCCGGTAAGCAGCACTGCCGAGCGGCTTCTCCAGAGTGGTCGCGCCGGGGTCGCGCGTCTTGCCCGAGGCATCGGTTCCCTCCCACCAGTGCTTGGGAAGGACGAGCAACTGCCCGACGATCTGCGGCAGCTCGCGGTTGCCGGGCCCGTCGAAACTGAAGGTGACGTCGCGGTCGCCGGTCTTCTCCGCCTTGACGACGTGGCGGTAATAGGCCGCGTACTGCGGATGGTTCTTCTTGAACGTCTCGAGCGAGAAGATCACGTCCTCGGGCGTGATCGGTTGGCCGTCGTGCCAGCGGGCCTCGCGCCGCAGCCGGTAGGTGACCGAGGAGTAATCGGCCGGATAGCTCGCGCTCTCGGCCAGAAGGCCGTACTCGGTCGAGACCTCGTCGAGGGCGGGCGTCGTGAGCGTGTCGTAGATGAGGCCGACGCCGGCGGCGAGCGCGCCCTTCACCCCCGAGATCACCAGGTTGAAATTGTCGAAGGTCCCGAAAGTCGCCTGCCGGACGATGCCGCCCTTCGGGGCGGCGGGATTCACGTAGTCGAAATGCGGGAAGCCGGCCGGGTATTTCACGTTCCCGAACAGCGACAATCCGTGCCGCCAAGCCCGCTCCTCCGCCTCGGATGGAGCCGCGATCGCCGGAATGACGCCGCGGTTGGCGAGCGCGGTCAGTGCCAGCGCCTGGCACATGGAACGACGGGTCAACTGCACGCTCGCATCCTCCGCAGGGGCTCGGGTTTAACGCACGATCCGGCGAAGTGTAAGCGGTTCACCGGTAAGATCATGCGCCAGTTTATCCAATTAGATTTATCCAATTAGAGCGCGATCTTGCGCAAAACCGGTCTCCACTTTTGCGGATCGCGCTCTAGCCAATCTCGACGAGTAATCGGCTTCGCACGGCCGCGCCAGCAGGCCGAAGCGACCGGTCGCCGCGGGGCGTTCAATTCCATGTGGGCAGCCGGAGCCCAAAATGAAACGGCCGGGCAGGGGCCCGGCCGCCGATCTCTGCGCTGCCCCGTCGCCTATTTTGCGGCCGGCGCTTTGCCCTGCTGGCCCTGGCCCGCCTGAGCCTCCGAACCCGATGCCGGCGCCTGCGCGGCTTTCGGCAACGGCTGGGGATTGTCCGACAGCGAATTCAGATAGGCAATGACGTCGGCCCGTTCGGTGGGGCGCGTCAGACCCGCGAAGGTCATCGCGGTGCCCGGAATGTAGCCGCGCGGATTGGTCAGGAACTTGCTGAGCTCGTCGACCGTCCAGCTCCCGCCCTTGGCCTTCATGGCAGCGGAATAATTGAATCCGGCTTCCGAGGCGCGCGGCCGGCCGACGACGCCCCACAGGTTCGGGCCTACCCGATTGGGGCCGCCCTTGTTCAGCGTGTGGCACGCTTGGCACTTCTTGGCATCCTGCTCGCCCTTGGCCGGATCCGCCTTGGCGAGGAAGACCTCGATCGGCTGCTCCTGCTGCTGCGGCGCGCCGCCTTCCTTCTGCTGCGGCTGCTCCTGCACGGCGATCTCGTAACCGGGCTTTCCCGGCTTCTGCGGAGAGAACAGGGCGCCGGCGGCGATGTTCAGCGACAGGAGAGCCAGGCAGGTGGCGAGCACCGCACCGAGAATCTTGTTCAGTTCGAACGAATCCATCGCAGAACGGCTCCGCTGCAGGATGGAGAAGGAATCGCGTGGGAGGGGCGAAGCCCCGACGCGGCGCAGAGATAGCCGGTTTGCCTCGCTCATGGCAACCCGTATAAGCACGCAGGCCCTGCGACATCGGTTGACGGCGCGGGCTCAGGCTGGGAGCTGGCCGCAATGGCCGCCGATAATGTCCTCGTTCTCATTCCGGCGCGCATGGGCTCGACCCGGCTCGCCGGAAAGCCGCTCGCCGATATCGGTGGCAAGCCGATGATCGTGCACGTGCTCGAGCGTGCGCGCGAGGCGGCGGCCGGGCCGGTCGTGGTGGCGACCGATTCGCCCGAGGTCTGCGCGGCGGTCGAGGCCGCCGGCGGTCGCGCCGTCATGACCCGGCCGGACCATGCCTCGGGCTCCGACCGCATCTTCGAGGCCCTGCAGCGGCTCGACCCGGATGCGCGCGCCGCCGCCGTCGTCAACCTGCAGGGCGATCTGCCGACGCTTTCGCCGGGCGACATCGCCGCCGCCCTCGACCTGCTCGAGGATCCGGCGGTCGACATCGCGACCCTTGCCGCCCCGATCACCGAGGCGCGGGAACGGACCGACCAGAACGTGGTGAAGGTCGTGGGCTCGCCGGTCGGCCCGCGCCGGCTGCGCGCCCTCTATTTCACCCGCGCGACCGCGCCGTTCGGCGATGGTCC
>CAYVBN010000086.1:0-1811 GCA_964449645.1 uncultured Hyphomicrobiales bacterium | reverse complement strand
AACTCGGCGCCGGTCATCCGACCGCGGCACGCGCCGGACCTACGGGACCCAAGCCCCATGACAACCTATTCGGCCAAACCCGCCGACATCGAACAGAAGTGGGTCGTCGTCGACGCTGCCGGCCTCGTCGTCGGACGGCTGGCCTCGATCGTCGCCCTGCGGCTGCGCGGCAAGCACAAGCCGACGTTCACCCCGCATGTCGATTGCGGTGACAACGTCATCGTCATCAACGCTGAGAAAGTGGTGCTGACCGGGCGCAAGCTCGAGCAGAAGGTCTATTACCACCACACCGGCTTCATCGGCGGCATCAAGGAACGCAGCGCCAAGGCGATCATGGCGGGACGCTTTCCGCAGCGGATCGTCGAAAAGGCGGTGGAGCGCATGCTGCCGCGCGGTCCGCTCGGCCGGCGCCAGCTCGGCAATCTGCGGGTCTATGCCGGTCCGGAGCATCCGCACGCCGCGCAGAACCCGGAAACCCTCGATATCGCTGCGATGAATCGCAAGAACGCAAGGAGCGCATGACCGTGGCCGAGACCATGCAGTCGCTCGAGCAATTGTCGGCGCTCAAGCCGGCGACCCCCGAAGCGCCGAAATACGTCCAGAAGCTCGACAAGCAGGGACGCGCCTACGCCACCGGCAAGCGCAAGGACGCGGTCGCGCGCGTCTGGATCAAGCCGGGTTCGGGCCAGATCACGATCAACGACCGCACCTTCGAGGTGTATTTCGCCCGGCCCGTGCTGCGCATGATGATCGAGCAGCCGCTCGTCGTCTCGCACCGCAACGGCCAGTATGACATCGTCTGCACCGTTTCGGGCGGCGGCCTCTCGGGCCAAGCCGGCGCGGTCCGGCACGGGCTCTCCAAGGCGCTCACCCAGTTCGAGCCCGAATTGCGCAGTGTGCTCAAGCGCGGTGGCTTCCTCACCCGCGATTCCCGCGTGGTCGAGCGCAAGAAGTACGGCCGGGCCAAGGCGCGGCGCTCCTTCCAGTTCTCGAAACGTTAAGACGCCCGAACCCTCGGCAGGAGAGGCGAAATCCTCTCTTGCCTACAATTTTCATCATCATTTTCCGGGTTTTTTCCCGCAAAATCCGCGCCGCCCGGGCAGGGCTTCACAAAGCCTGCCGCAAGGCTTCGCGTGCATCCCGGCGCCGGTTCGGTATCGTGTTCCTGCCCGACGAGCATCAACTCGTCGAGGGGAGGAATCCGATGTCGTTGGACCTGCCGACACTGTTCATCGTGTCCATCTGCGTGACGGCCCTGCTCGGGCTGCTGCTGTTCTTCGCCTGGATTCAGGACCGCAGCATTCACGCACTGGCCTGGTGGGGGTCCGCGTACCTGATCGGCGGCCTCGCGGTGTCGCTGTGGAGCATCCGCGATCTGATCTCGCCTTTCCCGGTGGAACTCGCGACTGCGCTTCTCTTCGCCGCCTGCGGCATGGTGTGGAACGGCGCGCGGCTGTTCCAGGGCCGGCCGGTGCTGCGTGGCGAGATCTTTCTCGGCGCGGTCGTCTGGATGGTCGCGTGTCAGTTTCCGTTCTTCTCCGAGTCGAGCAGCGGCCGCATCGTGCTCAGCTCGGTCATCGTCTCGACGTACACCTATCTACTCGCGCATGAACTGTGGCGCGAGCGCCGCGCGGCGCTGTTCTCGCGGCTGCCGGCGACGCTTGTTCCGCTCCTGCACGGCACGGTGTTTCTCGCGCCGATCGTCCTTACCATCCTGCCGACGGGCGACGGCGCGCAGACGGCGCTCTCGGGCGGATGGCTCGCCGTGTTCACTCTCGAGACGCTTCTCTACATCGTCGGGACGGCGTTCA
>CAYVBN010000085.1:0-4679 GCA_964449645.1 uncultured Hyphomicrobiales bacterium | reverse complement strand
GAGCAGATGCTGACCGTGTTCGAGGCCTGCTCGTTCCAGGACATCACCGGCCAGCGCATCGCCAAGGTAGTGGAGACGCTGGAGCACATCGAGGAGCGCGTCGCGCGCTTCGCCACCGTCATGCAGGCCAAGGACCTGGAGGGCTTCGTCAGCGAGGCCGAGCGCGTGCGCGCCGAGCGGCGGGAGAAGCTGTTGCTGCACGGGCCGCAGGCCGAAGGGCAGGCCATCGCCCAGGACGAGGTCGATTCCGTCCTGCACGGCTAGCGCACGATCCGGTAAAATCGGTACCGCTTCGCCGTCGAAACCACGATTAGGTGTGAAGGCCTGAAGCGCGTTCCGATTCAATCAGATCGGAACATGCGCTCATGCGCCTTTGCGCGTGATTGCCGTCCGCCCCATCGACATCCCGAGACGCAGCCGCATCACCAGACGAGCCGGCGCATCACCGCCTTGGGACGCACGCCGGCAGCCGACAGAATGCCGTCGAGCACCACCGGATCGGGGTCGTCACGGCCGCCCAGCTCCTCGGCATGGATTCCGGTCGTCACAAACAGGCTGTCGAGCCCGGCGCTCGCTGCGCCCTTGAGGTCCGTCCGCACCGAATCGCCGATCGCCAGCACGGGCCCGGGCGCTTCGGTGCCGCCGCGCGCCGCGGCCGCCCGGGCGAGCGCCTCCTCGTAGATCGGCCGGTACGGCTTTCCGGCATAGAGCACCTCGCCGCCGATCTCCCGGTAGGCATCGGCGATCGCGCCGGCGCAATAGATGAGCTTGTCGCCGCGCTCCACCACCGCATCCGGATTGGCGCACAGCATGAACAGCGCGCGCGTCCGCATCGCGGCGAGCATGTCCCGATAGTCGTCGGGCGTTTCGATCTCGTCGTCGAACAGGCCCGAACAGACGACGTAGTCGGCGCTCTCCACGGACGCGAAGGCGACGTCGAGGCCGGCGAAGATCGAGCGGTCGCGCTCGGGGCCGAGATGGAAGACGCTCTGGCCCGGCCGCCGCGCGATCACCGCGCGCGTGACGTCACCGGAACTCACGATCGCATCGTAGCTCTCGCGCGGCACGCCGAGGCGGGCGAGCTGGCGCATCACCACCTCGCCGGGCCGCGGCGCATTGGTGATGAAGACGACCGTTCCGCCGCCGGCGCGAAACCGCACCAGCACGTCGCATGCGTCCGGAAACGCCGCGAGGCCGTTGTGCACGACGCCCCAGACGTCGCACAGGAGGGTGCGGTAGGCCGGTGCGAGCTTCGAGAAGCGGTCGAGGATTGTGGACAAGAGGGACACCGGCGCGGCGAAAAACGAGGGTTGCGTTTAGCGCACCGGCGTTCCGGCGTCACCCGGTTGCCGGCGCATTTCCGGCGACGTGGGAAGCGGTTCGCCGTGGAAAATGAGACCAGAGAAAATGCGACCAGATAGGAAATCCTGAAGCGCGCTCCGATCAGACCGGACCGTGCGATCGCCTCAGCGGCGCAGGGCGGCCCCGCGCGCGAGCGAGCGCAGCGATGACCCCGGACGCCCAGACCCCGGAGCCGGCGTGGATGCGGCGGAGGCGCTCGCGGCAGCGCGCGCGCCGGGCACGTCCGCGGCTTCGGGCGGCGACGCCATCTTGCGTTCGGCGACGCCCTGCATCACCTCGGGCCGGATCGGACGCGGCGGAGAGAACAGGAACCCCTGCGCGTATTTCACGTCGTAGTCGAGGAGATCGACCACCGCGGACTCGCTCTCGATCCGCTCGGCGATCATTTCGATGCCGAAGCGCGCGAGCAGGCTGGCGAAGTCGGCCGGGTGAATGTCGGCGGCAGCCACGCCGTCGCGCCCGAGCAGAAGGGCCGCCGGCACCTTGAGGAAGCGGAATCCGCGTTCGGCGAGATCGCGCGGCTCGAGCCGCAGGTCGGTGACGCGATCGAGCGAGAAGCGGAAGCCCTGATCGGCGAGCCCGGCGAGGCTCTCCGATTCGATCGGCCCCAGCCCCCGGTACGCCGCCTGGCTCAGCTCCAGCACGAGCGCGGGGGCGAGCGCCCGGTTCGCCTCCATAAAGTCGGTGAATTGCGGAAAGAATTCTGGATCGACCAGGGTCGATACCGAGATGTTGCAGAACAGGCCGATGTCGCGATTCTTCGCCTGCAGACGGCGCACGACCTGCACGCAGCGGAACAGCACCAGATTGTCGATCTGCGCCATCAGCCCGCCGCCCCGCTCCGCATAGGGGAGGAAATCGGCCGGCTGCACCAGCTCGCCGTCCTCGAGTCGCAGCCGGGTCACCGCCTCGTAGAAGCGGACCTTGCGCTGCGGCAGCGTGACGATCGGCTGCAGGTAGAGGTCGATCCGGCTCGTCTCCACGGCCTTGCGGATGAGCGCCACAACGGTCTCGTGCTCCATGCCCTTGAAGCGGCCGCCGATCACGCGCGCGCCGTCTTCGGCTGTCTGCGGGCTGGGACGCATGGCGTTGCTTGCCGGCGGCGGTTTCGGCAGCGCCGGCTGTTGCGCGGGAGGCGCCTCGGCCGGCAGCGTGGCCGTTCCGCCCGATGCCAATATCGCTTCATGCGCGGCGACCGACTGCGCGAGCTCCTGCACGAGCGCGCTGAGCTCCTCGAGCTCGGCGGTGACCGGCGCGGGGATCGCAACCGCACGCTCGCCGCTGCGGCTCGCCGCTTCCAGGATGGCCACGCGCCGCCCGAGCTCGCCGACCTGGCGTGCGAGATCGGCCGTGCCGCGCGACAGATCGGCGATCTGGTCGCCGACGGCGCTGCGGTCGCGCAGCCGCGTCGAGACCGCGTTGTAGAGACCGAGCGCGGTGAGGGCCGCGACGCCGACGAGCGCGGACTCCATCCTGCCGAGCCCGAGCGCGAAATAGAGCACCGCGCCGAGCGAGCCGGCGATCAGCGCCATGCAGATTGCGACGAACACGGCACTCAGCCGCACCATGGACGACCTCACGTCGGCAGTTTCGGCGCCGGCTGTTGCGCCGTGCGCCGGCCCGGCGATGATTCGCGCGTCATCGCGCCATGTTTACGGACCCCGCGCGGGTGCGCAAGCGAGCTTCGCACGGCCTGCCCCTTTCCCCCGGCCCGGACACGTTCCGCGCGCTTCGGCCGCCGCGGATTGTGGCATCGGGTGCTCGCAAGCTGCGCTCGTTCACTCTATAAGCACTCGCCGGCCGAGGGGAGGCCGCCGATGCTGTCAGGCCTGATCGATCTCGTGGAGAAACGCCCGCGCGCAGCTTTCGCGGGCTTTCTCGCCGTGCACGCGGCGGTCTGGACGCTGCTGCCGACGATCCTCTACCCCAACCTGCCGCTCGATCTGATCGAAGCCCTGACCTACGGCCGTGAATGGCAGATCGGCTACGACAAGCTGCCGCCCCTGCCGTGGTGGCTGGTGGAGATCGTCCACCTCACGATCGGAGCCGATGTCGGCTACTACCTGCTGGCGCAGATCACCGTCGTGGCCGCCTTCGCGCTCGTGTGGGCGACGGCGCGGCCGCTGGTCGGCACCCTCGGCGCGCTCGTCTCCGTCGCGATCATCGAAGGCCTGCACTACTTCAATTTCACCGCACCGAAGTTCAACCACGACGTGGTGCAGCTTCCCCTGTGGGCGCTCGCCGGCTACGCCTTTCACCGCGCCTTGCGCAGCGGGCGCATGCCGTACTGGATTTTGCTCGGACTGGCGCTCGGGGCGGCGCTGTGGGCCAAGTATTTCGTCGTCATCCTGGCGCTGCCGCTCGCCGCTTTCCTGCTTTTCGACCGCGAGGCCCGGCCCGCGCTCGCGACACCCGGCCCCTACGTGGCGGCTGCCGTCGCCCTCCTGGTAGCGCTGCCGCACCTCGTCTGGCTGGTGAACAACGACTTTCTGCCGCTGAGCTACGCCGAAGCGCGCGCGGCGCCGACGCGCGGCGCGCTCGACCACATCGTGCGGCCGCTCGCCTTCGCCGGCGGGCAGGCGCTGTGGCTTATCCCTTCGCTCCTGATCGCGCTGCCGCTCTTTCGTCCGCGCAAGCCGATGCAACCGTCCGCGGCCGACGCCTTCGACCGCCGGATCGTCACGCTGCTCACCTTCGGGCCGGCGGTCCTGCTCATCGCCGCATCGGTGCTGACGGGGCGCCGCCTGATCACCATGTGGGGCTATCCGCTCTGGCTCTTTCTCGGCCTGTGGCTGGTGATCGTCGCGCGAACCCCGATCGAGCGCCCGCGGCTCGCCCGGATGGCTGTGACCTGGGGAATCGTCACCGCGCTCTACGCTGTGGCATTCGTGGCGGACTACGCCGTCATGCCGAATTTCGACCACCGCCATCGCGCCAGCCTCTTTCCGGGCGATCGGCTGGCGCAGGAAATTGCCGGTGGGTTCAAGGCAGCGACCGGGCGCCCCCTCGCCTACGTGATCGGCAGCATGTGGCTCGGCGGCAATATCGGTCACTACGCCGCCGAGCAGCCGCGGACGCTGATCGACGGCAAGCCGGCGCGCACGCCATGGATCAACCTCGCCGACCTGCGCGCGCGCGGCGCCGTGGTGGTCTGGTCGGACGGGGACCGCACCAAGCTGCCGGCCGAATATGCGGCGATCGCCGCCGGCGCCGAGGTGCAGAAACCGCTCACGCTGCCGTTCCGACGCGGCCAGGCGACCACGGAGCTCGGCTGGGCGATCCTGAAGCCGGCGCCGTGACGGTCTCGGGCACGTTCC
>CAYVBN010000084.1:0-3765 GCA_964449645.1 uncultured Hyphomicrobiales bacterium | reverse complement strand
TGGCCGCGCGGATCCATGACGATGAGCTGGGCGCCGCGCTTCGCCGCCTGCTTGAAGAAGGTGGCGGCGACCGGATGGTTCTCGGTCGGATTGGCGCCGATCACCACGATCACTTCCGAGTTCTTGCACTCGTTGAAGGTGGCCGAGACGGCGCCCGAGCCGACGCCCTCCATCAGGGCGGCGACGGACGAGGCGTGGCACAGCCGCGTGCAGTGGTCGACATTGTTGGTGCCGAAGCCGGTGCGGACCAGCTTCTGGAAGAGATAGGCCTCCTCGTTCGAGCCCTTGGCCGAACCGAAACCGGCGAGCGCCTGCGGCCCGTCGCGGTCGCGGATCTTCCGCAGTCCGGCGGCGGCGCGGTCGAGCGCCTCTTCCCAGGTCGCCTCGCGGACATGCGTCCAGGGATTGAGCGGGTCGATCTGCTCATGCGCGATCTTCGGCACGCCGTCCCGGCGGATCATCGGCTTCACGAGCCGTTGCGGATTGTGCACGTAGTCGAAGCCGAAGCGCCCCTTCACGCACAGACGATTCTCGTTCGACGGTCCGTTTCGGCCGGTGACGTAGAGCAGCTTGTCGTCCTTGATGTGATAGGTGAGCTGACAGCCGACGCCGCAATACGGACAGACGCTGTCGACGGTTCGGTCGGCGAATCCGGTGCGCACGTTATTCTCGTCCACGACGGTTGCCGGCATCAGCGCGCCGGTCGGGCACGCTTGCACGCATTCCCCGCAGGCGACGCAGGTCGAAGCGCCCATCGGGTCGTCGAAGTCGAACACGATCTTGGCGTGGTGCCCGCGCCCGGCCATGCCGATCACGTCGTTGACCTGCACCTCGCGGCAGGCGCGGACGCACAAGTTGCAGTGGATGCAGGCGTCGAGATTGACCGCCATCGCCGGATGGCTGCGGTCGGGGGCCGGCCGGGCGTCGGTCGGGAAGCGGCTCTTGTCGAGCTTCTGCCGGTCAACGATCTTCCAGAGCTCGGAATCCGGATCGTGCGCGGCCGCGCGGGCGGGCTGATCGGCGAGCAGCAATTCGGCGACCATCCGGCGCGCCGTCACGGCGCGATCGGTCTGCGTCTTCACCTTCATGCCAGGCGCCGGCTTGCGGATGCAGCTCGCCGCCAGCACGCGCTCGCCCTCGATCTCCACCATGCAGACGCGGCAATTTCCGTCGGGCCGGTAGCCGGGCTTGGGGCTGTAGCAGAGATGCGGCAGCTTGATGCCGTAGCGCCGCGCGACGCGGAAGATCGTCTCGTCCGCGCCCGCCTCGACCTCCTTCCCGTCGAGGGTGAAGGTGATGGTCTCGCCCTTGCCGTTCTGTTTGCTCATCTGCTCACCCCGCGTTCGGGCGCATTCCTTCGGCCGGCAGTGATGTCACCAGGTGCCGAGCGGCTCGAGAAGGTCGCCGCGAAAGTATTTTAGCACCGACAGGAGCGGATTAGGCGCCGCCTGACCGAGACCGCAGATCGATGCGTCGCGCATCAGGCCCGATAACTCGGTCAACAGCGCCTCGTTCCAGGGGCCGCTCGCCATCAGCTTGGCGGCCTTTTCGGTGCCGACCCGGCACGGCGTGCACTGGCCACAACTCTCATCCTCGAAGAATCGCATGAGGTTGAGGGCAACGACTTTCATGTCGTCCTGGTCGGAGAGCACCACAACCGCGTGCGACCCTACGAAGCAGCCGTAGGGTTCGAGGGTGCCGAAATCGAGCGGCAGGTCGGCCATCGAGGCCGGCAGGATGCCGCCCGACGCCCCGCCCGGCAGATAGGCCTTGAAGGTATGGCCCGGCTGCATACCGCCGCAGAACTCGTCGATGAGCTCGCGCGCCGTGACGCCGGCGGGGGCGAGCTTGACGCCCGGATCCTTCACCCGGCCCGACACCGAGAAGCTGCGCAGACCCTTGCGGTCGCGCCGGCCGTGCGAGGAAAACCAGGCGGCGCCGCGCTCGATGATGTCCGGGATCCAGAACAGCGTCTCGACGTTCTGCACCAGCGTCGGCCGGCCGAACAGTCCGACCTGCGCCACATAGGGCGGACGGTGCCGCGGCAGGCCGCGTTTGCCCTCGATGCTCTCGAGCATCGAGGATTCCTCGCCGCAGATGTAAGCGCCGGCGCCGCGGCGCAGATGGACCCGCGTGTGAGGGGCGAGACTGGCCGCCGTGACCTTGGCGATCTCCTCCAACAGCATCAGGCGGATCTCGGGATACTCGTCGCGCAGATAGATGTAGACCTCGCGCGCTTCGACCACCCAGGCCGCGATCAGCATGCCTTCGAGAAAACGGTGCGGATTGCGTTCCAGATAATAGCGGTCCTTGAAGGTGCCGGGCTCGCCCTCGTCGCCGTTCACGGCCATCAGCCGCGGCGCCGGTTCGGCGCGCACCAGTGACCATTTGCGCCCGGTCGGGAAACCGGCGCCGCCGAGGCCGCGCAGGCCGGCGTCGCTCACCGCCTTGATCAGGTCCTCGCGCGTGCGCCCGCCATCGAGAGCGGACCGCAGCAGCGTGTAGCCGCCGTCCTTGCGGTAGGCCTCGAAATCGCGGCTCGTCGCATAGGCGTGCGCGTGGGTGCCCCTGGCGATGGCGGTGGCGATCTTGTCGGCATGCGCGTGCATCACCTGCACGTGGCCGACCGCACAGGCGGGCGCATGATCGCACGCGCCCATGCAGGGCGCACGGATGACGCGCACGCCGGGCCCGAGCTTGCCCGGGAGCTCCGCGAGCAGATGCTCGCCCCCCGCCATGGCGCACGAGAGCGAATCGCACACCCGCACCGTGATGGCGGGCGGCGGCGGGCCATCCTTCACCACGTCGAAATGCGCGTAGAAGGTCGCAACCTCGTAGACCTCGGCTTGCGCCATCTTCATTTCGACCGCGAGCGCCGCGAGGTGCTCGGCCGATATGTAGCCGTAGCGATCCTGGATCAGATGCAGGTACTCGATCAGGAGATCGCGCCGGCGCGGGCGCTCGCCCAGGAGCGCGCACACCTCGGCGAGCGCGGTCAGATCGACCTGGCGGCCTTTCGGGGTACGGCCTGGACGCCGGCGACCACGCCCGGGCCTGCCGCCCGAGCCAGGAGGATTGGGGTTGGTCACAGCGTCCATCGGAGCACCCCTCGGCGGGACGAGCACCTAATGGCGCCCGGCCCGCGGTTGTCGATCAGAACAGTCCGACGATACGGCCGTCCGAGCCGATATTGATCGAATCGGCGGCCGGAACCTTGGGCAATCCCGGCATGGTCAGGATGTCCCCGCAGATCGCCACCACGAACTCGGCGCCGGCGGACAGCCGCACTTCGCGCACCGGAACGATGTGATCGGCCGGCGCGCCTTTCAAGTCCGGGTTGGTCGAGAAGCTGTACTGGGTCTTGGCGATACAGACCGGGAACTTGCCGTAGCCCATCGCTTCGAACGACGCCAACTGATCGCGTACCGGCTTGTCGACCGCGATGTCCTTGGCGCCGTACATCTCCCTGGCGATGGTGCGGATCTTCTCGATCAGCGGCATCTCGTCCGGATAGAGCAGCTTGAGCTTGCTCTTGCCGCTGTCGGCGACCTTGACGACGGCACGCGCGACGTCAGCCGCACCCTTGCCGCCCTCGGCCCAGTGATCGGCCATGATCGCCTCGACGCCGAGCTTGGTGCAGGCGTTCTTCACGAGCTCGATCTCGGCGTCGGTGTCGGCGCTGAAACGGTTGATCGACACGATCGGAGCGAGTCCGAACTTCTGCACGTTGGAGACGTGCCGGGCGAGGTTGGACATGCCCGCTTC
>CAYVBN010000083.1:0-2982 GCA_964449645.1 uncultured Hyphomicrobiales bacterium | reverse complement strand
GGCATCGCGCTCACCTTGTTCGGCACGCTGATCGGTGAGCTGTTCGCCTCGACGTCGGGGCTCGGCTTCGCGCTGATGCGCGCCACCGACATCCACGCCGTGCCCGACATCCTGGCGATCACGCTGCTGCTGTTCCTCTTTGCGGCCTCTCTCAATGCACTCCTCCATGTCATCGAGCGGCGAGCGCGGCACAATGCCTAGCGACCGCCCGCACTTCCAGCTTCGCGGCGTGACCAAGATCTTCCCGGGCCACGACGAGCACCCGGACGTTCATGCGCTCGGCCCGATCGACATCGATATCGCGCGCGGCGAGTTCTTCTCCGTCGTCGGCCCGTCAGGATGCGGGAAATCGACCCTTCTCGATATCCTTGCGGGCTTGTCGACCCCAACGGCCGGAACCGCGCTGTTCGACGGCGCGGCGCTCGCCGGAACCGTCCCGGACGGCATCGGCGCGGTCTTCCAGCAGGACGCCAGCTTCTTCTGGCTCAACGTGTGGGACAATGTCGCGTTCGGCTTGCGGCGGCGCGGCGCCAGTGCCGAGGAGATCGAGCGCCGGGTGAAGAACACCCTCTCCTTCATGGGGCTCGCCGGCTTCGCCAAGGCGTTTCCGGCGCAGCTCTCGGGCGGAATGCGCCAGCGCGTCTGCATCGCGCGCACCCTGGTGCTCGAGCCCAAAGTGTTGCTGCTCGACGAGCCGTTCGGTGCGCTCGACCAGCAGACACGATTGCTGATGGGCGACGAGCTGCTGCGTCTGTGGCGCGAAACCGGCGCGACGATCGTGCTGATCACCCACGCGCTCGACGAAGCCGCGATGTTGTCCGACCGCGTCGCCGTGATGTCCGCCCGCCCGGGAAAATTCATCGACGTCGTGACGACCGACTGGCCGCGCACCCGCGACAGCCGGATCGTGTCGGACGAGCGCTTCGGCGTCATCACCGGCCGGCTGTGGGCCAAGCTCCGCGAGGAGTCGATTCGCGCCCTGCAGGGCACGCAGCTTCCAGCCTGATCCACATCCATCCGGGAGCGTCATTTGCACACGAGCCGAGAGCGGATTCTCACGACGCACGTCGGAAGCCTTCCACGCAGCGAATTGATGGTCGATCTGCTCGGGCGCCAGGAACAGGGCGAGGCCCTCCCGCCGACATTCGCCGCGGACGTCCGGCAAGCCGTCCTGGACATCGTCAAGCGGCAGGTCGACATCGGCATCGACGCCGTCAGCGATGGGGAAACGAGCAAGATCAGCTACGCGACCTACGTCAAGGACCGGCTCTCGGGCTTTGCCGACGAGGGCGCAACCGAATCGGCCAGGCCCCATCTCGATCTCCAGCCGTTTCCCGATTTCCGGCGCAAGATGGCCATTCTCTCCGGCACGCGCCGCTTCAAGCGGGTCGCGTGCGTCGGCCCCGTCGCCTACAGGAACCACGACGCCCTGAAGCAGGATCTCGACAACATGCGGACGGCATGCGCGGCGTCAAAGCCGGCCGACGCGTTCCTCAATGCGGCCTCGCCGGGCGTCGTCGCGAGCTTCCTGCCCAACGAATACTATCCGTCGCACGAGGCCTATGTCGCGGCGATCGCCGAGGCGATGCGGGAGGAGTACGAAGCCATCACGGCGGCGGGCTTCCTCGTCCAGATCGACTGTCCCGATCTCGCCATGTCGCGCCACACGGCGTTCCAGGACCTGTCCGAATCTGAATTCCTGAAACGTGCCGCGCTTCACGTCGAAGTGCTCAATCACGCGCTCGCGCGCGTTCCGCAGGAAAGCGTCCGCATTCACGTCTGCTGGGGCAATTACGAAGGTCCGCACACGCACGACATCGATCTCGCGAAGATCCTCCGCATCGTGCTGCAGGTGAAGGCGCGCGCCATTTTGTTGGAGGCGGCCAACCCGCGCCATGAACACGAGTGGACGATCTGGAAGGAAAACGAGCTTCCCTCCGACAAGATCCTGATTCCCGGCGTCATCGATACCTCGACGAACTATGTCGAGCATCCGGACCTCGTCGCGCAGCGCATCATGCGCTTCGCCGACGTGGTCGGACGCGAGCGCATCATCGCCGGCACCGACTGTGGCTTCGGCACCTCGGCCGGCTACGGCAAGATCGATCCCGACATCGCGTTTCTCAAGCTCGCCGCGCTGGTGGACGGCGCCAGACGCGCGAGCGCGCAGCTATGGCCGCGCGCCTGAACCGGCTTTGGCGCTAAGGTTTTTCGCCGCCGCGATCACGGCGCCGGCTCAGCGCCCCCAGAGACGCTCACTCGCGAGACGCGCGCCGTCCACCATGGCCTGGAGCTTGGCCCAGGCGACATCGGGATGCACTTCGTCTCCGGCGCCCGAGGTGCCGAACCCGCAATCCGTGCCGGCAATGACCTGTTCGCGCCCGACCACGTCGGCGAAGCGCACGATGCGCTGCGCCACCAGCTCGGGGTGCTCCACCAGGTGAATGCAATGGGAGACGACGCCCGGAACCAGGATCTTGCCGTCCGGCAGCTTGACGTTCTCCCACACCTGCCACTCGTGCTCGTGGCGGGGATTGGCCGCTTCGATCAGATAGGCGCCGGCGCGGATCGTCAGCATCAGGTCGACGAAGTGCTTGAGCTCGAAGTCGTGCACCCGCGGCGCGATGTTGACGCTGTAGCACGTGTGGAAGCGGACGCGATCCTCCGGAATGCCGCGCAGCGCGTGGTTGACCGCCTCGACCCGCAGGGCGATGAACTTCCGGCACTCCTCGACCGAGGCGTTGACCGCGCGGTTGTAGTGCGTCGCCATCCGCGGGTCGTCGATTTGCAGGAGCAGGCCGGCATCGACGATCGCCTTGTATTCGACGTGCATCGCGTCGGCGAGCGCCGCGAGATATTCCTCTTCCGAACCATAATACTGATTCTCGTAATAGAGCTCGAGATTGGACAGCGAGATCGCCGTCATGAAGGCTTCCTCGACCGGGACATTCTTCACGGCGGCCTTGAGATTCTCGATGTCGG
>CAYVBN010000082.1:0-9095 GCA_964449645.1 uncultured Hyphomicrobiales bacterium | reverse complement strand
CGTGGATGCGCGGGTCGAGCTTCACCATCTCGGTGCCGGCGCGCAGGAGCCGCGTGCCCTTGTGCTTCATCGCCCAGATGCCGGAATCCCGCAGGTCGGCCTCCTCGTAGATCACCGTCGAGAACAGCACCGGTAGCGAGCGGGCATGCGCCGCGTCGATCAGGCGGTTGGCCTCTTCGACCTGCCGGTCGAGATTGGAGCCGAGCATCGTCGCGGGATCGGTGAAGGCGTTGACGAAGTCGATCACGAGGAGCGCCGGCTTCGCGCCGAAGCCCATTTTCATGCCGAAACCGCGCTCGGCGAAAAACGCCTGTTCGTCCTGCGAAACCACGTACCGCTCCGTACGGAAGTGTTGCGTCTCTCGCGGATTGTCCTACAATATCGTCGGGCGGAACGAAAGAACAAACTTGAGGGGAGGAACGGCATGCGTCTCGCCAAGCTGTTCGCGCTGTGCGCATTCGCTTTGCTGCTGATCGGGTCACGCGCCCCTGCGGCCGAGTACACGATGAAGATCGGGCTGGTGACGCTGAACGACATGCAGCACAACTACGCCCGCAAGTACAAAGAGGTGCTGGAGAAGGCCACCAACGGGCGCATCGACGTCCAGATCTTCCCTCAGAGCCAGCTCGGCACGCCGGCCGCGCAGATCGAAGGCCTGCAGCTCGGCACGGTCGAGATGTTCATGATCGTCACCGACTTCTTCGCCGGGGTCGATCCGCGTTTCGGCATCTTCAGCATCCCGTATCTTTTCCGCGACAAGGAGCACGCCAACAAGGTGCTCGCCGATCCGGAGCTGAACGCGACGATCCTGTCGCTCGCCGAATCGAAAGGCCTGGTCGGCATCGCCACGGCGGTGCAGGCGGACGCGCGCTATTTCGCCAAGAACCCGCTCCGCCATCTCGACGATTTCAAGGGGAAGAAGCTGCGCGTCAACGCGACCGCGGCGGAGCGCGAACGCATGAAGCGTCTCGGCGCGACGGCTGTGCCGATGCCGCTGAGCGACATGATCCCCGCGCTGCAAAGCGGCGTCATCGACGGGACGATGAGCGGCATCTCTATCTACGTGAACTTCAACCTGCAGAACATCGGCAAGACTCTGACCAAGACAGAGGACACGCTGATCATCTCCTTCGGCGCCGTCTCGAAGGTTTGGCTCGACAAGCTTCCGCCCGACTTGCGGAAGATCGTAATCGAGGAGGGGCGCAAGCTGCAGCCCTGGTTCGTCCAGGCCGGCATCGATGAGGACGTCGAGCAGTCGGCGAAATGGGAGGAACGCGGCGGCGAGATCATCGGCTTCTCGGCCGACGAGACCGGGAAGATGCACGAGCTCCTCGATACCGTCGGCGCCGACGTCACCAGGAGCGATCCCAACGTGAAGGCGTTCTACGACAAGGTCATCGCGGTCTCGAAGAAGTACTGAGGCCATGGGTCAGCCAGCGGCACCGGAAGAAGCCGGCGGTGGATGGGCGCAATCCGCCGCCAGGCTGGTGTTCGTGTCGATCCCTTACGTGATCACCGGCACGTTCATGTTGGTGGCGGTCGCGATCAATTTCGCCAACATCCTTGCGCGCTACCTCTTCGGCGAGGCGATCTTCTGGACCGAGGAGGTTCTCGGCTTCCTGATGATCTACTCGGTGTTCCTGGCCGCGGTGAGCATCGCGTTCAACGCCGACAACATCAACATGGACCTGTTCTATGCGCGCTTCAGCAAGCCCGTGCGGCGCGCGGTGAACGCCGCGATCCTGATCGTGTTTGTCCTCGCGTGCACCTTCATGGCGACGCAGTCGTACAAGGTGTTCTCGCTGCACCTGCGCAACGGCACGAAAAGCGTCGCCGCCGGCATCCCGATGGCCGTACCGCATTCGGCCCTCCTTATCGGATTTGCTCTGATGGCGCTGGCATTGTGCTGGCGATGGCGGATGTACATCGAACGCGACCCGCCGGCCGAGCGGCAGGCGGACATTCCGGAATAGCGCCATGCTGTGGATCATGGGCGCGCTGCCCTTCGCCCTGCTGATCCTGGGCTTTCCGATCTTCCTGATCCTGCTCGCGACCTGCGCGGTGACGCTGACTTTCTTCTCCAGCGTCCCGGCGACGATCGCGCACCAGATCATGTTCGACACGGTCAGCAAGTACGCGCTGCTCGCCGTGCCGTTCTTCATCTTCGCTGGCGAACTGATGACGCGCGGCGGTCTGTCCGGGCGTCTGTTGAAATGGATCGATTCGATGGTCGGCGGTTTCCGCGGAAGCCTGCCGCTCACCTCGCTCGGCATGGCGGCCGTGTTCGGCTCGATCTCGGGAGCTACGACTGCGGCCGTCGCGGCGGTCGGAACGATGACATATCCGCGGATGCGCAAGGCGGGCTATGGCGAAGGCTTCGCGTCCGCCCTGATCACCGCCGAAGGCGCGCTCGACAACCTCATTCCGCCGTCGATCGGCATGATCCTCTATGGTGTCGCCTCGGACACATCGATCTCCGACCTGTTCGCCGCCGGCGTCTTTCCCGGCCTGCTGCTCGCGGCCTTCTTCGCGGGCTACATCCTTTACTACTCCGCCCGTCACACGGCGAAGGAGTCCAGGGAACGGCTGTCGGTCGCGCGCTTCATCAGTGCGAGCAGACAGGGCGTATGGGCCATCCTCGCGCCGGTCGTGATCCTCGGCGGCATCTACTCGGGCCTGTTCTCGCCGACCGAGGCGGCCGGCGTCGCCTGCGTCTATGCGATCTTCGTGGCGATGGCCGTCTATCGGGAAATCGGCCTGCGCGAGCTGTTCGATATCGCCGCGCGCTCGATGTACCTCACCGCACTGGTGTTCATCATCGTCGCGGCGGCCGGTCTGTATGCGTGGCTGCTGACGATCAGCGTCGTCGCCCAGTCCGGCACGGCGCTGATCTCCTCGCTCCAGATGCCGCCCTGGGCGGTGCTGCTGTGTATCAACGTGCTGCTGCTCGCGGTCGGCTGCTTCCTCGATCCGGGCTCGGCCATCCTGATCCTCACGCCGCTCCTGCTTCCGATCGCCAAGGGCATCGGCATCAACCCGGTCCATTTCGGGGTCATCGTCGTGATGAACCTGACGATCGGAACCTTCCACCCGCCGTTCGGCCTGAACATCTTCGTGTGCCAGGCGATCTTCAAGGTGCGCAGCGCGGTGCTCTACGCCGGGCTCATGCCCTTCGTCGGGCTGGCCGTCGCGGCGCTGATGGTGGTGACCTACGTCCCCGCGCTATCGCTGTGGATTCTGAGATTCCTGCATTAGCGGCTTTCGGGCAGGCCTCTCCGCAGGCTGAGACCTCCAGATACAGGCGAATCCGGCCAAATCGGGCCATTCGCGCGCGTGCCGCCCAGGGTCGCCCGTTAGGAAATCGTTTACCGCTCCGGTCCTTAACGCCGTCTGCCATTAAGTAACAGTAGCAACTTGGTGCGATGTTGAATTGAGTTATTCCGGCCTCACAAGGATCGGAGACGTTCGTGGCGCAGTACAGCATCAAAATGTTGGTCGCAGACGACTCGCGCACGGTGCAGCTCTTTTTCAAGAACCTCGTCGAGCAATCGCCGCTCCCGATCGAGCTGATGACGGCGGACACCGGACGCGAATGCATGATGTTTCTCGAGCAGGGCGGGATCGATCTCGCCTTCATCGACGTCAACATGCCGGAGATGAGCGGCATGGAGGCGGTCGGACGGGCACGGTTTCGCGGCAACAAGACGTTCGTCACCCTGATGTCCGGCAAGGCGAGCGCGCCGCGCTTCGAACTGGCGCGCCAGATCCGGGCCTACGAGTATCTGGTGAAGCCGTTCACCGCCGTCGACGTCGAGCAGATACTCAAGACCTACCGGCGCGTGTCGGTCCGCATGAAGACGCTGATCGTCGACGACACGCGCACGATCCGTCACATCATCCGCCGGGTGCTCGATCGCAGCGTCTTCCGCATGGCGATCAAGGAGGCGGAGAACGGTGAGTCGGCGGTCGCGTATTTCAGCGACGGCGGATTCGATCTCGTCTTCCTGGACTGCAACATGCCGGGACTCGACGGGATCGCGACGCTCGAGCGCATCCGCAGTCACGAGCCGAGCGTCAAGGTGATCATGATGTCGGCGGTGCACGACGAAGAGACGGTGCGCAAGGCGAGCGAGCTCGGCGCCTGCGCGTTTCTCAACAAGCCTTTCTTCGCGGCCGACATCGATCGCGCTCTGCACACGGCGCTCGGCCTCAAGGTCCCGGAACTCGCGTCGTCCTCAGGACCCACCCTCGGGGTGGCCGACCTGGGTGGCCCGCTCGACCCGGCAACGCGCTGGGCCAATGCGGTCTGCGCCGACGAGATGCCGGACTGGCGCGGCGAGGATGTGTCGTCCTGAGGGGCCGAGCCGGTCTCCGCGAGGCGGTCTTCGAACGAGATGAAAGGTGAGGGCGCCCGGTCGCCTGTGGCGAACCCGGGCCGACCGAAACCTATCGCTGTCCGCTACTGCCGGGAGGCTTCGACGGAAAACTCGCCGTTTGCGATGCGGGCTGCGAGTCCCTCGGCGAAGCGCGCGGCGGCGTCCTCGCCGTAGGTCGACACGAGCTCGCTCAATGCGGTGAACAGGCAGGCTTGCGCCATGCAGTCGCCGTCGATCCCGTCGAGGCGCGCTTCCGCCCAGGCTTCGTGCAGATAATCGAGCGCGGCCATCTTCTGCTCGTGATCGGGCAGCGGGTCCCGCGCGAGAGGCTTGAATCTCACCATGGCCACAAATCCACCCAGGGGCCTTGGGCCACCCCCGTTTTGCGAGGTCACCTTATCAGGCCGTCGCGCACCGCCTAGACGGACCTTTAGGAAAGGTTAACAGCGTGCCGCTCAGTTCGCGTAACGCGCGGTGACCTCGCGGGCGATCTTGGCGCCTTCTTCCAGATAACGGCGCACCGCGAGGTCGGCGGCCGGCGTGCAGGTCCGGTAGGTCTGCTCGAAGCCGTGATAGCCGCGATTGAAGCTCGCGATCATGCGCGAGCGCCGCTCGCCGTTGGGGGCTTCCGAGTCGATCAGCGCCTGCATTTCGTCGCGCCACTTCTGCCCCTCGTTGGCGCCGCAGATGCCACGCAGGTAGTGAAGCGCGCCGAGGATCTCGGCGAGGCGCTGCAGGTCGGCATCGAACGGCGCCGTGTTCTCGGCCGCCCGGACAGGCGGCGCGAGCGAGGCGGCCGTCAGGAGCGAGACGGCCGTCAGGGCAACGGGCAGGAGGCGCTTGACCATGGCGGTGCTTATGCGCCCGCGCCATGGCAGGCGCAAGGCACGTCCGATGGTGTGTTGCTACGGTCCGCCCGAGGAACGAAACGGTGCCCCCGAGTCCACTCTCGTGTCCCGGGCACAGCGCGGTGCGATGTGCCGCGCTGCAGAACCGGGACCAAGAGATCGCCGCGATGATGTGAAGAGGAAAGCGGATGCCGGTTCTGCGGTGCACCGTTCGCTTCGCTCGCGCTGCACCGCCCGGCAAACGGTGCCGGTGGTTCCGGACGGGGCCGTTTAGCCGGCCTGCGCGAGCTGCGCCAGGGCCGCGGTGATGATCTCCGACAGGCCCTCGGTCGTGCGCAGCGCGGCGATCTCGGCGGGGGGAAGCCAGAGGGCCTCGGAGAGTTCCTCGTTGAGCCGCGGCTCGCCCGCCAGCCAGCGTGCCGCGAAGGCCAGAATGACGAAGTGCCGCTCGACCCGCCCGGCCGTGTCGCGCACGATCGCCTCGCGATGACCGGCGAGCGCCACCGGTTCGATCTCGAGCGCGGTCTCCTCGCGCACCTCGCGCACGATCGCGTCATGCAGGGTCTCGCCGGCTTCGACCGCGCCGCCCGGGAGCGTGTAGAGCCCGCGCGCCGGGGCGCGGGCGCGCCGCACGACCAGCACGCGGCCGTCCCGCACGATGGCGGCGCTGACGGCCAGATAGGGGCGGTCCGGATAGGCTCTCGGGTCGGCCACGTCGGTCAACGGCGGAACAGGGCGTCGACCGCGGCCTGCGGGGCTTCGGCTGAGCTGCTCTGCTCGACCGGCACGGCGCTGCCGTTGATGACGGCGCCGGCCCGCACGACGAGCGGCTTGAGCCAGCTCGCCGCCTTGGTGGCGAGCTCGCCAGCGGCTTCCGGCGAGAGATCTGTCTGCATCGCCTCGCGCGTCGCCGTCAGGATCGAGCTCATCGTGCTGGCGAGCGCATCGAGGCTCTGGCGTGCGATCGGATCGGCGGCGTCATAGGCGGCGATTGCGAGCGCCTTGTCCTTGAAGCGCGAGGCCGCGAAATGCTCCTGATAGGTCATGGGACGCCAAGCGGTGAAATCCTCCACACAATCCGGCATTGCGGAGAGCATTTCCAGCAGCATGATGGCTTCGTTGAAATGGTTGAGGTAGTCGGTCGCGAGCCCGGTTTTCGGATTGATATTGGCTTCGGCAAGACGCCGGGACGCAGCGGGGGCTTGCGCCTCCGCGTCGACTGGGGGCAGGCGGTCGGCAGCGGAGGTCATTTGCAGTCCGGATGTCGTAGAAGTTCCACGTGACGGTATGTTGAGCACGGTTAAGAGCACATTAAACGCAAGGTCGCGATCATGTGTGGACGCTATGTCATCACATCGCCGCCCAAGGCGATACGCTTGCTGTTCGCCTATGCGGACGAGCCGGATTTCCCGCCGCGCTACAACGTCAGCCCGACGCAGCCCATCGGCATCGTGCGGCTCGAGGAAGGGGTGCGGCGGTTCGCGCTCGTGCGGTGGGGGCTGATCCCGTCCTGGGTCAAGGATCCGCGCGACTTCTCGCTGCTGTTCAATGCGCGTGGCGAATCGCTGCTCGACAAGCCGGCGTTCCGCGCGGCGTTCCGGCGGCGCCGCTGCCTCGTGCCGGCCGACGGCTTCTACGAATGGAAGCGCGAGGGAGACCGCAAGCGGCCTTATTTCATTCGTTCGCGGAACGGCGGACCGATGGCCTTCGCGGGGATATGGGAATCCTGGATGGGGCCGAACGGCGAGGAGCTGGAGAGCGCCGCGATCGTCACGACCGGCGCCAACCGCGTGCTGGCGCCGCTCCATCATCGCATGCCGGTGATCGTGCCGCCGGACGCGTTCGACATGTGGCTCGACTGCGGCCGGGTCGACGCCGAGCTCGCCGCGACCTTGCTCGTCCCGGCGCCCGACGACCTGCTCGAAGCCTATGAGGTTTCGCCGGCGGTCAATCGCGCGGCGAACGACTCGCCGGCGCTGATCGCTCCCGTCTCATCGGCATCGCAACCTGCAGAGCCGCCGGCGCCCGCGCCGCGCAAACCGGTCGTGCGCGTGAAGCCGAAGGACGACGGCCAGGCGTCGTTGTTCTGAGGGCCGAAGAACCTTCGCAGCGACTGCGGACCACAGTGGAATTCGTGGCTCGGTTTGATTCAGTGAAGCGCCGCAAACTCAGCGCGCTCCCTCTCCCCGGTGGGGAGAGGCTTGAGGCGAGGGGGGACAGACCTCTCGATAGGCAATTGCGCCTCACCCGGATCGCTTTCGCGATCCGGCCTCTCCCATGGGAGAGGTGACTTGAGTTCGTGGCTATGCAGCCATTTTAGGGCGCCGTTTAGAGCACCTTGCCCGGATTGAGAATCCCCTTGGGATCGAGCGTCGCCTTGATGCTGCGCATCAGTTCGAGCGCGACCGGGTCCTTCACGCCGGGCAGAAGGTCGCGCTTGAGCGTGCCGATACCGTGCTCGGCCGAAATCGAGCCGCCGTATTTGAAGGCGATCGCGTGCACGCAAGTGTTCACCTCGTCCCAGCGGGAGAGGAACGCAGCCGTGTCGGCGCCAATCGGCTGGCTGACGTTGAAATGAACGTTGCCGTCACCGAGATGCCCGAACGGCACCACGCGGCAGCCGGGGATCAGCGCCTCGACTGCGGCCGTCGCCTCGTCGAGGAAATCCGGAACGCTGGCGACCGGCACCGAGACGTCGTGCTTGATCGATCCGCCTTCGGGCTTCTGCGTTTCGGAGAGCAGGGCACGCAGATGCCAGAATGCCTTCGTCTGCTCGAGGCTCTCGGCGATCACGGCGTCGTCGACGAGGCCGCGCTCGACACCCGCCGCGAGAACATCCTCGATCGTGGCGCGCAAGGCGTCACGCGTCGCCTGCGAGGAGAGCTCGATCAGCACGTACCAGGGATGCGCACCGGCGAGCGGGTCGCGGCAACCATGCCCGTGCCGCAGCGCGAACTCGAGGCTGATGCGCGAGATCAATTCGAAGCCCGTGACCGTGCCGCCGGCGCGCTCCTGCACGAGCTGCAGCAGCGCGAGAGCGGCGCGCGGCGAAGAGAGCCCGATGAACGCGGTTTCAACCGCGCGCGGACGTGGAAACAGTTTGAGCACCGCCGCGGTGAGGACGCCGAGCGTGCCTTCGGCGCCGATGAACAGGTTCTTCAGGTCGTAGCCGGTGTTGTCCTTCTTGAGCTTGTTGAGCCCGTTCCACACGCGCCCGTCGGCGAGCACCACTTCGAGGCCGAGCACGAGATCGCGCGCCACGCCATAGGCGAGGGCGCCGGTGCCGCCGGCATTGGTCGACAGGTTGCCGCCGATCGTGCAGCTGCCCTCGGCGCCGAGCGAGAGCGGAAAGAGGCGATCGGCGTCGGCCGCCGCGGCCTGCGCTTTCGCCAGCACCACGCCGGCCTCGCAGATCATGGTGTTGGATGTCGGGTCGATGGCGCGAATGCGGTCGAGGCGCGTGAGCGAGAGCACGATCTCGCCCGCGTGCGCGATCTGTCCGCCGACGAGCCCGGTGTTGCCGCCCTGCGGGACGACCGGCGTGCCGCTGGCATTGGCGAGCGCCAGGATGGCGGAGACCTCGGCGACGGATCCCGGCCGCAGCACCATGGCGGCTGTCCCGCGAAAGAGGCCGCGCGGCTCGAGCAGATAGGCTTCCTGCTCGCGCGGATCGGTCACGGCGAACTTGGGCCCGACGATCGCCGCAAAGCGCGCGAGGAGGTCGGGCGAGGGCGCGGCAGGGATGCTGCGGGACGGGGAAACAGGGGTCATGTGGTTTGCCGGCGTCGGTTCATGGCGCGCCGGACTGTAGCGGCTCGCCGCCTGTTCTCAAGGGGCGGACGAGAGGTCGTCAAGCGAAACGCCCGATCGG
>CAYVBN010000081.1:0-3536 GCA_964449645.1 uncultured Hyphomicrobiales bacterium | reverse complement strand
GCCGCATCGAGGCCGCCCGCGGTGAAGACCCGGCATCCCCAGCCGCCGAGCAGCGCCTTCATGCCGTCGAGGATCTTCGGTTCGTTGTCGATGCACAGGATCGTCATGTCGGCGAGGCCGCCCGTCTCGACGCGCTGCGGGGCCGGCATGGCATTGCTCGCGACCGCTGGCGCGAGCGGCACCTCGACGGAGAAATGAGAGCCGCGGCCGATCTGCGAGGCGAGGCCGACCTTGTGGTCGAGCACGCGGGCGATGCGCTCGACGATCGAGAGGCCGAGCCCGACGCCGCGCGCAACCTTGGCGCCCTGGTCGAGCCGCTGGAATTCCTTGAAGACGGTCCGCCGCTTCGATTGCGGAATGCCGATCCCGGTGTCGTAGACGTCGATCCGCAGATGCGCGCCGCGCCGCCGGCAGCCGACGAGGACGCGGCCTTCGGGAGTGTACTTCACCGCGTTCGAGACGAGGTTCTGCAGCAGCCGCCGCAGCAGCCGGCGGTCCGAGCGCACCGAGAGCGAGCAGGGCACGAACACGAGGTCGAGGCCTTTCTCGCGCGCCAGCGGGGTGAACTCGACCTCGAGCTGGGCGAGCAGCTCGTCGACGCGGAACGCGCTGATTTCCGGCTTCATCGCGCCGGTGTCGAGACGGGAGATGTCGAGCAACGCACCCAGGATCTCCTCGACCGCTTCGAGCGAGGCATCGATGTTGCCGACGAGACGGCCTTCCTCGCCACCGCCCTGGCGCTCGACCAGGCTCGTGACATAGAGGCGCGCCGCGTTGAGCGGCTGGAGAATGTCGTGGCTCGCCGCCGCGAGGAACCGCGTCTTCGAAATGTTGGCGTCCTCGGCGATGCTCTTGGCGCGCGCGAGCTCGGTGTTGAGCCGCTCCAGCTCCTTTGTGCGCTCGCGCACCCGCCCTTCGAGCGTCGCGTTCGCGCGCTCCAGCGCCTCGGCCGCCTCGACGCTCGGCGTGATGTCCGTGAACGTGGTCACGAAACCGCCGCCCGGCATGGCGTTGGCGCGCACCTCGATCACCAGCCCGCGCTCGGGGAAGCGCTCCAGGAACGGTTCGGCGCCGGCCGCGTAGCGGCGGAGGCGCTCGCGCACGAGCGCGTCGGCCTCGCCCCGCCCGAAGGCGCCGCGCTCGGCATTGAAGTGCAGGATGTCGGCGAGCGCGATCCCGACGCGGACCATTTCGGGCGGCAGGTCGAGGATTTCCCCGAACTGACGGTTCCAGCAGATGAGGTGCATATCTTTGTCGAACACGGCGATGCCCTGACGCACGTGATCGAGCGCGGTCTGCAGGATCTCGCGGTTGTAGTGGATCGCCGCGTTGGCGTCGTCGAGCAGCTTGAGCGCGGCTTTGGTCGAGACCGTGCGCTTGCGCAGGAGCAGCGAGAGCACGAGCCGCGAGGAGGCGGCGCCGATCGCCGAGGCGAGCAGATGCTCGGCATAGCGCAGAAGCTGGAAGTCGGCGCCGGCGTTGGGATCGAGGCTGATGCGCCGGTTGGCGGCGAAGCTCTCGAACGAGGTGCGGGTCCGCTCGTCGCCGATGTAGCGCGCGACCGTCGAGGTCAGCTCGTCGACCGTCACCGCCGAGCGCCACAGGCGGAAGCTCGGCGCGATGGGCGCGAGGTCGCTCGGCACGAAGACGTCGGCCTGCAGGCGCTCGATCGAGGCCGGCGCACGACCCAACGAGAAGGCGATGTAGGCGAGCACGTTGAGGGTCAGGCTGCAGACGACGCCGTGCACGAGCGGCGGCAGGTCGAGCCCGATCAGCGATTGCGGCCGCAGGAAGCCGATGCCCCAGGGGCCGTGCTCGAGAATGCCGATCGTCATGCCGCCGAGCGCGCCGCGGGCGGTCGCGCGCCGCCAGACGAGGCCGCCGAAGAAGGCCGGCGCGAGCTGCGCCACGGCGGCGAACGAGAGCAGGCCGATCGAGGCGAGCTGCGCGTCGCCCGCCGAGCGGTAGTACATGTAGGCCAGAAGCAGGATGCCGAAGATCGCGATGCGCCGGACGGTGAGCAGCAGGGCACCGACGTCGCGCGGGCCGCTGACGAGCGCGGCGCGCCGCTGCAGCACGAGCGGAACGACGATGTCGTTCGATACCATGATGGCGAGGGCGACCGATTCCACGATCACCATGGCGGTCGCCGCCGAGAGGCCGCCCACGAAGGCCGCGAGCGCGAACAGCTCCGATCCGGCGCTGAGCGGCAGTGCCAGCACGAACATGTCGCCGTCGATCGTGCCCTGCGGAAACGTGAGGAGGCCCGCCATCGCGATCGGCACGACGAACAGATTGATGAGCACCAGATAGAGCGGGAACAGCCAGGCGGCGCGCCGCACTTCGACCTCGCTGTTGTTCTCCACCACGGTGACGTGGAACTGGCGCGGCAGCAGCACGATGGCGACGATCGACAGCAGGATCATGGTCGCCCAGGTGCCGGGGCGGGGCGTGCTCGTGAGCACGGCCGCGATGTCCGGGCGCTCCATCGCCTGCCGGAACAGCGCCACCGGGCCGTCGAACATCACGAAGGTGACGAAGATCCCGACCGCCAGGAAGGCGACGAGCTTGACGGTCGATTCGGCGGCGATCGCCAGCATCAGGCCGTCCTGGTGCTCAGTGGCGTCGATGTGGCGCGTTCCGAACAGGACCGCGAAGGTCGCCATCAGGAGCGCGACGAACAGCGCCATGTCGCCGAGGACCGGCTGCACGCCCGTGTTCGCTGCAAGGTGCGACAGCACGGTGCTGAGCGAACTCGACACCGCCTTGAGCTGCAGGGCGATGTACGGGATCGTCCCGACGATGGCGATAAGCGCGACGGCGGCCGCGACGGTCTGATGCTTGCCGTAGCGGGCGGCGATGAAGTCGGCGATCGAGGTGATGTTCTGCCCTTTGGCGAGCCGCACCATGCGCAGCACGAGCGGCTGGGCGAGGCCGATCACCAGGATCGGGCCGATATAGATGGTGAGGAAGTCGTAGCCGGTGCGCGAGGCGAGGCCGACCGAGCCGAAGAAGGTCCAGGAGGTGCAGTAGATCGCCAGGGAGAGGGGGTAGATCAGCAGCCGCGACCGGCTCTTGCGCCCGAAGGGCCGTGCCCGGTCCCCGTAGCTTGCGATGAGGAAGAGCAGGCCGATGTAGCCGAGCGCGACCGCGATCACGACCCAACTTTGCAGCATGGCGGCGTCCTGCATCACCCGTTCGGCATCACCGGCCCCGCATCTTCCGGCTCAGGTTTTCGCCGTATCGCCACGGCCTTACGGGTCTTTCTGACGGCTGACAGGCTCTATCCCGGGCACGGCCAAGCGGTCTGGGCCGGGCGGCCGCCTCCGGCTGACCACAGGTCAACACAACCGGCCGGGCAAGTCTATTGCCTGCATCCGGGCCGTGCCGCGACGCCGCCCGGGCCGTCCGGCGGCTGCGGGCCCGATGGGCAGGTATGCCGGCGCGTCATTGACGCGCGGAGGTTGGCACGGCATTGATCCGGCGCGATTCAGCCGGCTCGATGTCCTCATCCGCATCCCCATATCGCCTGCGCC
>CAYVBN010000080.1:0-7339 GCA_964449645.1 uncultured Hyphomicrobiales bacterium | reverse complement strand
GCGCGGCCGCCGAGCGCGCGGTAGAATTCGACCGCCGGCTCGTTGTCGGACAGAGCCCAGACCACCAAGCTCTTCATGCCGCTCTGCGCGAGATCGCGCCGCACGGCCGTGAACAGGCGCCGGCCGAAGCCGAGCCCCTGGAACTGCGGGCGCAGATAGATCTCGTAGATTTCGCCGTCGTAGAACAGGCTGCGTGCGCGGTTGCGGCCGTAATTGGCGTAACCGGCGACGTCGTCGCCGAACACGAGCAGCGAGATGCGACTGCCCTTGCGGATCGCGCCGTCCCACCAGCCGGGCCCACGACGGTTAATGAGCCGCTCGAGCTCGGCGCCCGGAATGATGCCCTGATAGGCCGCGCGCCAAGCTTCGTCGTGGGCCGCCGCGACGGTGTCGGCGTCCGAGGGCCTGGCGCGGCGAACTTCGATGAGGACGGTGCTCATGAGGTGAATAGAGCGAAAGCGTCGGCCGCCATCAAGTGTTACGTTTAATTTTCAGTTAATGGTGTGAATTTCGACCGTGTCATATTTGTGATTGTCGTTTTCCGACAGGGGGATTCCGCGCCGGACCGCCTCTGCGGGAACGGGCGTGGCCGCGGCGGCCGTGTCGCGTCGGCTCCCGCATGCGCTCTTGTTTCGGCGGATTCGCGGAGAATGCGCGCGCCGAATCAGGCACGCGCGCTGCGGCAGGCCGGCTGTCGTGGCAAAGAGCCGCAACGGTGGACTACACGGTCTCCGTCTCGCGCCGGCGCTCTTCCTTCTTGCGCTCGTTCGGGTCGAGCAGCTTCTTGCGCAGGCGGATCGACTTG
Source organism: uncultured Hyphomicrobiales bacterium (assembly GCA_964449645.1). GTDB lineage: Bacteria > Pseudomonadota > Alphaproteobacteria > Rhizobiales > Xanthobacteraceae > CAYVBN01. The sequence continues at coordinate 6,534 of CAYVBN010000080.1, read as the reverse complement.
GGCGTCACCTCGACGAGCTCATCGTCCATGATGTAGGCGAGCGCCTTTTCGAGCGTCATGCGGATCGGCGGCGTGAGCCGCACCGCTTCGTCCTTGCTGGTCGTGCGGATGTTGGTGAGCTTCTTGCCCTTGAGCACGTTGACTTCGAGGTCGTTCTCGCGCGTGTGCTCGCCGACGATCATCCCGCGGTAAACCTTCCAGCCGGGCTCAATCATCATCGGTCCGCGGTCTTCGAGATTCCACAGCGCGTAGGCGACCGCTTCGCCGGCGTCGTTGGAGATCAGCACGCCGTTGCGCCGGCCCTGGATCGCGCCCTTGTAGGGCGCGTAGCCGTGGAACAGCCGGTTCATGATGGCGGTGCCGCGCGTGTCGGTGAGGAGCTCGCCCTGATAGCCGATCAGGCCGCGCGTCGGCGCGTGGAACACGAGCCGCAGGCGCCCGCCGCCCGACGGCCGCATCTCCATCATCTCGGCTTTGCGCTCCGACATCTTCTGCACCACGATGCCGGAATGCTCCTCGTCGAGATCGATCACGACCTCCTCGATGGGCTCCATCAATTCGCCGGTCGCCTCGTCCTTGTGCAGCAGCACTTTCGGACGCGAGACGCTGAGCTCGAAGCCTTCGCGCCGCATCGTCTCGATCAGGATGCCGAGTTGCAGCTCGCCGCGGCCGGCGACCTCCATCGAATCCTTGTCGGTCGATTCGGTCACGCGCAGCGCGACGTTGCCTTCCGCCTCGCGCAGCAGGCGATCGCGGATCATGCGGCTTGTCACCTTGTCGCCTTCGGTGCCGGCGAGCGGGGAATCGTTGACCCGGAACGTCATGGCGAGCGTCGGCGGATCGATCGGCTGCGCGGGAAGCGGCTCCGTCACCTCCAGAGCACACAGCGTGTGCGCCACCGTCGCCTGCGGCAGGCCCGCGATGGCGACGATATCGCCCGCCGCGGCTTCCTCGACGCCGGTGCGTTCGAGCCCGCGGAATGCGAGCACCTTGGAGACGCGCCCTTGCTCGACGAGCGTGCCGTTGCGGTCGAGCACCTTGACGGCCTGGTTCGGCCGCACGCTGCCCGAGGTGATGCGGCCGGTGATGATGCGGCCGAGATACGGGTTGGCCTCGAGGATCGTGCCCAGCATGCGGAACGGGCCGTCCTCGATCGTGGGCGGCGCGACGTGGCGCAGCACGAGATCGAACAGCGGCGCCATCGACTCCTTCGGACCGTCGGCGCTCTCCGCCATCCAGCCTTCCTTGGCGGAGCCATAGAGGATCGGGAAATCGAGCTGCTCGTCGCTGGCGTCGAGCGCGGCGAAGAGATCGAACACCTCGTTCACCACCGCGGTGGGGCGCGCATCGGCGCGGTCGACCTTGTTGATGGCGACGATCGGCCTCAAGCCGACCTTGAGCGCCTTGGAGACCACGAACTTCGTCTGCGGCAGCGGACCCTCGGCGGCGTCGACCAGCACGATGACACCGTCGACCATGTTGAGGATGCGCTCGACCTCGCCGCCGAAATCGGCGTGGCCCGGCGTGTCGACAATGTTGATGCGCGTGTCCTTCCAGACGATCGATGTCACCTTGGCGAGAATCGTGATGCCGCGCTCGCGCTCGAGATCGTTGGAATCCATCGCGCGCTCGGCCACGCGCTGGTTCTCGCGGAACGCGCCCGATTGCTGCAGCAACCGGTCGACGAGCGTGGTTTTTCCGTGGTCGCCGTGGGCGATGATGGCGACGTTGCGCAGGTTCATCCGGGGTCCTGAAAGCCGACGCGGGCCTTTTCGGCCCGCGGCAAAACTGCGCGGAATATAGTGGCAATCGGCCGCAGCGCAACCGCCGGGACGGGTCGCCTGCGCTCCCGGTCAGGCTGTCGATCGGCTTGGTTTACGTCCCGGCCGCGCGCCCCCAAGGACCGAACCGGAATCGGCCCGGCGGCAGCGCTTCCTTCACCATGAGCATCTCGCCGATGGTTTCCGAGGTGACGAGCCCGACGAGGCGGCCGTCGCCGTCGACGATGCCGACTGCGGGTGCCGATTTCTCCTGCAGGATGCGGAAGGCTTCGTCGAGGCAGCTCCGCTGCAGGACGGTCGGAATGCCGGTGATCATCGCGTCCGAGACCCGCGCATCGGGGCCGAGCTGCTTGAGGGCGCGGATCATGTCGTTGCGGCCGAGCAGCCCGACGAGGCGGTGCGATCCGTCCACCACCGGAAATTCGCTCTGGCTGGTGCGCAGCAGCGTCTCGATTGCCTCGTCGATGTGCGCTTGCGGCTGCAGAGTGGCGAATTCGGTCATCATGGCGGAACTGATCGGCACGCCGCGCGACATGGCGCGCACCGACACGAGCTGCGCCTCGGAGGAGGCTGCCAGATAGACGAAGATGGCGATGAAGATCAGCATCGGATTGTAGAACAAGCCGATGAAGCCCAGCGCGAAGGCGAACCACTGACCGATCACCGCGGCGACCTCGGTCGCGCGCACATGCCCGAGCCGGATGGCGAGCAGCGCGCGCAGCACCCGTCCGCCGTCCATCGGAAAGGCCGGGATCATGTTGAAGGCGGCGAGGAACAGGTTCACGGCCGCCAGCCGGTCGATCATCGACACACTGGCGCGGTCGACCGCCTCGAGCTCTCCGGTGCCGATATGGGCGCCGAACGCGAGGACGAGCAGGATCGCGATGGCCACGTTGACGAGCGGGCCCGCGATCGCGACCAGAAAGACCTCGTGCGGCGCTTCCGGAATGCGTGCGAGCCGCGCGCCGCCGCCGATCGGCAGCAGCGTCACGTCTGGCGTCGGCACCCCGAAGGCGCGCGCCGTCAGGATGTGGCCGAACTCGTGGGCGAGCACGCACAGGAACAGCAGGATCAGGAAGGCGAGCCCGTTCCAGGCGGCGGCCGCGCCGCCCGACGCCCAGCTCGCGATGAAGATCCAGGCGAGGAACAGCACAAAGGTGATGTGAATGCGGATCGCGGTGCCTGCGATCGAACCGATGTTCACCGACCACGCCATTATGCTCTCCCGCACGGGCGCATTCGCCATGCGGTGGTAAAGATATGTACGTGGCCGGCGGCGCACCAGTCCGGCCGGCGCGCGATCCGCAAAGTGGACACCAGTTTTGCGTAAGATCGCGCTCTAGCTCCATCAACTGGCACATGATCATTTCGGCGCGCCGCTCACACTTCGCCGGATCATGTGGTGGCCGCGTGGCGATTGCGCGCATGCGCCGGCATCACCATGTGTCCGTCATTGTGTGTTCTGGCGGATCGGAGGTTTGCAATGGCGTTCGACGCGACTGAGCACGACATCCCGGACGAGCAGCTTCGGCATCGCTTCTGGCGCAAGCTGAAGGCGGTCGCCGCGCGCCTGCCGTTCGTCGAGGACCTGCTTGCCGCCTACTACTGCGCGTTCGACCGCGAGACGCCGCGTCACGTCCAGGTGGCGCTCCTTGGCGCGCTCGCCTATTTCGTGCTGCCGTTCGACGCGGTGCCGGACGTCATGCCGCTGCTCGGATTTACCGACGACGCGGCGGTGCTGGCGACGGCCGTCCGGCTTGTCGCCACGCATATCCGGCCGGAGCATCGGGAAGCGGCGCGCCGCGCGCTTGCGCGCGGCCTCTCCGAGGTGTGACGCGCGCCGAGGAGGGCAGGGCGAACTTTCGCATCATGCCCGGCAGCTCGGCTCTCGGTCATTCATCGCCGGCATCCGCCTTTCGGCATCATGGCTACGGCTGAAGAATCACCTTTCCCATGACCTTTCGCTCGGCGATCGCGCGCAGTGCGGCGGATGTCTGCTCGAGCGGATAGCGGGCGTGCACATGCGCCGAGAGCCGGCCTTCGGCGCACCAGCGCATCAGATCGGCCATACCTTGCCGGTGAGTCTCCGGCTCTTGCCGCGACCAGGCGCCGAAGTAGACGCCGCACACGTCACACTCCTTCAGCAGCACCAGATTGAGCGGCAGCTTGGGAATCTCGCCGGTGGCGAATCCGACCACCAGAAAGCGCCCGTGCCAGGCGATCGCCCGCAGAGCGGCTTCCGTATAGGGGCCGCCGATCGGATCGTAGATCACGTCCGGTCCCTGGCCGCCGGTCGCTTCGCGCAGCGCCGTCTTCAGGTCGGCGGCCGAATAGTCGATCGTCGCGTCCGCGCCGTGTTCACGGGCGAATTCCAGCTTTTCGGGGGATGACGCGCAGGCGATGACGCGCGCGCCCATGATCTTCCCGATCTCGACGGCCGCGAGACCCACGCCGCCCGAAGCGCCGAGCACCGCGAGCGTCTCGCCGGGGCGGAGCTTCGCCCGGTCGCGCAACGCGTGCAGCGTCGTCCCGTAGGTGATGATGATACCGCTCGCGCGCTCGGCCTCGAGGCCGGGCGGCAGCTTGACCAGCTTGCTGGCGGGAGCCGCGACGCGTTCGCGTGCGGCGCCGTAGCCGATGTAGCCGGCCACGCGATCGCCGGGCGTGAATTCGCCGACATTCGCGCCGACCTGCGAGACGGTGCCGGCGAACTCCCCGGACGGCGAGAATGGAAAGGGCGGTTTCGTCTGGTAGCGCCCGGCGATGATGAGCGTGTCGTAGAAATTGAGGGCGGCGGCTTCGATCTCGACCACGACGTCCTCCGGGCCGGGGACCGGATCGGGAATGTCGTGCAGTTCGAGATCGTCCGGCCCGCCGAAGCGGGTGCAGAGAACGGCTTTCATGACGGCTCCGGGCAACGCGGTGGCGCGGTCTTACCACCGGCCGTTCGGATCGGAAACTTCGGTGTCCCAGATGAATGACGCAATCGGAACCGATCCGCCAAGCGGCATATCGCGCCTTCACATTGGCGGCCTGTCCCGTTAATCCGGTATAATTGAATCGAGTCGGAAGTACGGGGCGTGACTTCCCCTCATTGCTCGCGAGGTCCGATGGCTTCCTTCCGCTTCTCTCTTGCGGCCGTTCTGGCCGCTGTCACGACGCTCGGATTTGCAACACCCGTTCTGGCGCAGGCACAGCCTGCCAAGCCGAAAGCGGCGGCACCCAAGCAGCCGGCAAAGCCCACCCACTCCGCCGCGGTCACGCCGGCCGGCGGCGCGCAGCCGGCGCTGCTCGGGCAGTTCGGCGACTGGGGCGCTTACGCCGCGTCTCCGGGCGGCCACAAGGTCTGCTTCGCGCTCGCCAAGCCGTCGAGCTCGCGCACCGATCCGCCGAACAGGCCGCGCGATCCGGCTTATCTGTTCGTGTCCACGCGGCCGGCCGAGAAGGTCAAGGAGGAGGTGTCCGTCATCATCGGCTACGGCTTCAAGCCGAGCTCGGACGCGACCGTCGAGGTCGGCGGAAATTCCTACGCGATGTATACCCAGAACGACGGCGCCTGGATCAAGAACGCCGCCGAGGAAGCGCGTCTCGTCGAGGCGATGCGCAAGGGTTCCGAACTCGTGGTCAAGGGGATGTCCGCGCGCGGCACGCTGACGACCGACAATTACTCGCTGCGCGGCCTGACGCAGGCGCTCGACCGCGTCAGTCAGGAGTGCCGCTGAGGCTGGTGGTCGGGCAGTCCAGCTCCCATCTGAGGAGCGGAACCGGCGGCGCCACCGCATAAACCCTGTCTCGGCGTGATCTATCCGGCCGATGGTGTGGCGGCGCGCGATGCGCTAAGACCCCGGGGCGCGTCCGGTATTTGGCCGGACCCACCAGCGAGCTCATGACGACGGATATTCGCGATATTTCGGCCGTGGCGCCCGCGCGCGCCGGCTTCGTCGAGAAGACGGCGCTCGAGCGCTACGTGCCGCCCGCGCGGCCGTCGCTCGTCGGCCTCTCGCGTGCGCAGCTCGCCGAGGTGTTCGCCGGTCTCGGCGTGCCCGAGCGGCAGCGCAAGATGCGGGTGCAGCAGGTCTGGCACTGGCTCTACGTGCGCGGCGCGCAGAGCTTCGACGAGATGACCAGCATGTCGAAGGAGCTGCGGTCGGCGCTCGCGCGCGACTTCACCCTGGCGCGCCCCGAGGTCGTCACCGAGCAGGTGTCGGTCGACGGAACCCGCAAATGGCTGCTGCAACTTCCGGGCGAGACACCCGGCGAAGCCCCGCATGCGGTCGAATGCGTCTACATTCCGGAAGCCGATCGCGGCACCTTGTGCGTCTCGAGCCAGGTCGGCTGCACGCTCAATTGCTCGTTCTGCCACACCGGCACGCAGCGCCTCGTGCGCAATCTCACGGCCGGCGAGATCGTCGGCCAGATCATGGTGGCGCGCGATCGCCTCGGCGACTGGCCGGGCCGGACTGCGGCCGCGCGGACCGACGCGCCGGACGCGGCGCCCGCGATCGTGCCGACCGACGGCGGCCGTTTCGTCACCAACATCGTCATGATGGGCATGGGCGAGCCGCTCTACAATTTCGAGGCGGTGCGCGACGCCATCCTGATCATGGCCGACGGCGAGGGCATCGGAATCTCCAAGCGCCGCATCACGCTGTCAACCTCGGGCGTGGTGCCGATGATCGCACGCGCCGGCGCTGAGATCGGCTGCATGCTGGCGATCTCGCTGCACGCGGTGCGCGACGACTTGCGCAACACG
>CAYVBN010000079.1:0-3146 GCA_964449645.1 uncultured Hyphomicrobiales bacterium | reverse complement strand
GAGAACGTTATCCGCAAGCAGGAGGAGATCGGCCTGCGCTCGGCCACCGACGGCGAGTTCCGCCGCGCGTTCTGGCAGATTGATTTTCTGGAAAAGCTCGACGGCGTCGAATCCTACGTCGGCGAGCGCATGGTGAAGTTCCAGGGGCCGCAGCCGAAGCCGGTGCTGCTGCGGGTCGTCGGCAAACTCGGCGGCTTCAGCGGCCACCCGATGCTCGACCATTTCCGGTTCCTGAAGTCGCACACGCGCGTGACGCCGAAGATGACCATTCCGTCGCCGTCCTCGCTGCACTTCCGCTACGGGCGGCAGGCGGTGCCGGAATTCATGTATCCGTCGATGGACGAGTTCTACCGCGACCTCGGCACGGCCTATCGCAAGGCGGTGCGCGCCTTCGCGGACGCCGGCTGCCGCTATCTGCAGCTCGACGAGGTGAACCTCGCCTATCTGTGCGATCCGGCGCTGCGCGACCAGGTGCGCGCGCGCGGCGACGATCCGGAGACGCTGCCGCGTGTCTACGCCGACCTGATCAACGCGGCGATTTCCGACATCCCGGCCGACATGACGATCACCATGCACCTGTGCCGGGGCAACTTCCGCTCCACCTTCGTGGCCTCGGGCGGCTACGAGCCGGTGGCGGAGACTCTCTTCAACGCCATCGGCGTGCACGGCTATTTCATGGAGTACGACACCGAGCGCGCCGGCGGCTTCGAGCCGCTGCGCTTCGTGCCCAAGGGCAAGACGGTGGTGCTCGGCCTCGTCACCTCGAAGAGCGGCAAGCTCGAGAGCCGCGACGAGATTCTCCGGCGCATCGAACAGGCGGCGAAGTTCGTCGACATCGACCAGCTCGCGCTGTCGCCGCAGTGCGGCTTCGCGTCGACCGAGGAGGGGAACGCGCTCGCCGAGGAGGACCAGTGGGCGAAGCTGCGGCTGATCGTCGAGATCGCCGATGAGGTCTGGGGGTGAGCGAAACCGGCGTCGGCGAAGCGGAGGACATCGCGGCGATCCGCACGGCGGTGCACGCGCTCTGCGCCGATTTTCCCGGGGAATACTGGCGCGCGCTCGATCGCGAGCGCGCCTATCCGGAGGCATTCGTCGCGGCGCTGACCCGTGCCGGCTATCTCGCCGCGCTCATTCCGGAGGAGCATGGCGGCAGCGGGCTTACCCTGAGCGCGGCCTGCGCCATCCTGGAGGAGATTCAGGCGAGCGGCTGCAACGGCGCGGCCTGCCACGCGCAGATGTACACGATGGGCACGCTGCTCCGCCACGGCAGTACGGCGCAGAAGGCGCGCTATCTGCCGGCGATCGCCAAGGGCGAGCTGCGGCTGCAGGCGTTCGGCGTGACCGAGCCGACCTCCGGCACCGATACGCTCAGCCTGCGCACCACCGCGGTGCGCGACGGCGATCATTACGTCGTCAACGGGCAGAAGATCTGGACTTCGCGCGCCGAATATTCCGACCTGATGCTGCTCCTCGCCCGCACCACGCCGCGTGAAGAGGCGAAGTCGCGCACCGAGGGGTTGTCGGTGTTCCTGCTCGACATGCGCGGCGCCGGCAAGGGGCTCACGATCCGGCCGATCCGCACGATGATGAATCACGCGACGACGGAGATCTTCTTCGACGACGTGCGCGTGCCGGCCGCGAACCTGATCGGCGAGGAAGGCAAGGGCTTCCGCTACATCCTCTCGGGCATGAATGCCGAGCGCATCCTGATCGCCGCCGAGTGCGTCGGCGACGCCCGCTGGTTCATCGACAAGGCGGCGGGCTACGCGAAGGAGCGCTCGGTGTTCGGCCGGCCGATCGGCCGGAACCAGGGCGTGCAATTCCCGATCGCGCGCGCCTACGCGCAGATGCGCGCGGCCGCCCTCATGGTGCGCGAGGCAGCCACGCTCTATGAGGCCGGGCGCGACTGCGGCGCCGAGGCCAACATGGCGAAGCTCATCGCCGCCGACGCGTCTGGGGCCGCCGCCTAAATGTGCGTGCTGACTGTTGGGGGGTTGGGGTTCGCGTTGGTTTTCGACATGGAGCGTAAATTCCGCGTGACGCGGCTCTATCAGGTGGCGCCGATCTCCACCAACCTGATCCTGTCGTATCTGGCCGAGCACGTGCACGGCCTGCCGCGCTCCTACTGAGGGTTGGATGGCGCGGCCGCTCGCAGGGCTCCTCGTCGTCTCGCTCGAGCAGGCGGTGGCGGCGCCGATGTGCACCTGCCGGCTTGCCGATGCCGGCGCCCGCGTCATCAAGGTCGAGCGGCCCGAAGGCGATTTCGCCCGCGGCTACGACGATCTCGTGCACGGCGAGAGCGCCTACTTCGTCTGGCTCAACCGCGGCAAGGAATCCGTCGCCCTCGACCTGACGGCGCCGGACGACCAGGCTCTGCTCGAAGCCATGCTCGGGCGCGCCGACGTGTTCGTGCAGAACCTCAAGCCGGGCGCGCTCGGGAGACTCGGGTTCGCCGTCGAGCGGCTGCGGCGCGATCATCCGCGGCTCGTCATCTGCTCGCTCTCCGGCTACGGTGAGAGCGGCCCCTATGCGCAACGCAAGGCCTACGATCTGTTGATCCAGGCCGAGGCGGGGCTCGCCTCGGTCACCGGCGGGCCCGAAGCGCCGGCGCGCGTCGGTGTCTCCGTGGTCGATATTGCGAGCGGGATGAATGCCTACGAGGCGATTCTCGAAGCGCTGATCGAACGCGGCCGGAGCGGCATGGGCGCGGCCCTTTCGGTGTCGATGTTCGACGCCATGGCCGACTGGATGACGGTGCCGCTGCTGCAGGCCGAAGGCGGCAAGCCGCCGCAGCGGGTCGGGCTCGCCCATCCGAGCATCGCCCCCTACGGGGTGTTTCGTACCCGCGACGGCGCCGACATCCTGATCTCGATCCAGAGCGACCGCGAATGGCGCGTGCTCGCCGAACGTGTGCTCGGCGACAAGGCGCTCGCGGCCGATCCGGCCTTCGCCACGAATGTCGAGCGGGTCAAGCGCCGGGCGGAGACCGACATGCGCGTGCAGGCGGTGTTCGGGGCGCACGGCGTGGACGAGCTGGCGGCGAAGCTCGCAGGCGCGGACATCGCCTTCGCGCGGGTCAACGACACGGCCTCGCTCGGCCGGCATCCGCACCTGCGCCGCATCACGGTCGGCAGCCCGTCGGGCCC
>CAYVBN010000078.1:0-5180 GCA_964449645.1 uncultured Hyphomicrobiales bacterium | reverse complement strand
CGATAAAAACCGGTTTACAACCCGTGGCTCGACCGGAAGGAATCGGGGGACCGCTCAGGCCCCGGCGTGGTCCGGGGGGAGGCAAATTTGTGGCGCGCCGGGGGTCCGCCCGGGGCGGTGCCCCCGGGCGGTTCCCGGCCTTTATCTGATGCTTTCCGGATAACCCTTTACCGTCGCGCAGCTTTTTCTGACCGGGAAAGCCCGGTAGTCCGGTCCGCAAAAGCCCCGGGAGGCCTTCCGATGGGTCATCGGGCCGGGCGGGTTAACCAATTCCGGCCGACTGTGACATTTGCATCACAAGATGATGAAGGCAGATCGGGACCCTCATAGGGCCAGCATATGGCGACGGGACACGCGCGCGAGCGGCCGCGCAGGCAGGGTGCCGGCGCCGGGGCCAGGGCGAGCGACGTGAGCGGGCGATGTGAGAGCAAATGAGGCGCGGGGAAAGGGGCGCCTTGGAGCCTCGGCCGGTCGGACGGGGCGCGTCCCTGGGACAGGGCCGCCCCTACGGGGGAAGCGGCCCGGGCCAAAGCTGGAGCGTGGTCTGAAGCCGAAGCGCGGACGGGTCAAACCCGTCCCCGGCCGGATCGGGCCGCGTCAGGCGCCGAGCTTGGCGATCCGGTGGCTCAGGCGGGAGATCTTGCGGCTTGCGGTGTTCTTGTGGGTGACGCCCTTCTGGGCGGCCCGCATGATTTCCGGCTCTGCCGCGTGCAGCGCCGCCAGGGCCTTGACCTTGTCGCCGGAGGCGATCGCCTCCTCGACGCCGGAGACGAACGTGCGCACCCGCGAGCGGCGCGCTTTGTTAACCTGGGTGCGGCGGGCGATCTTGCGCGCGGCTTTCTTGGCGGACTTGGTGTTGGCCATGGTCTTTCCTTACGCGCCCGGCGGCGTGCTCGTCACCCGTGATGCAGTGAAGACACCGGCGGAGCAGGGGCCCGCGCCGGGTGGGCGACCTTATAGAGAGCCCGTGCGGGCGCGTCAACGGCCGCGGCCGGTCAGGCGACCAGACGGGCGCGAATTCCATCATAGCCCGTGCGCACCGCCGTCTGGTCGGCCGCGGAGAAATCCGCGAGCGGCGGAGCGACCCGGACCCAGCCGGGGTCGTTGTGAATGTGGGCGAGCAGGGCTTTGACCCCGGAGACGAGCGGCTTGCCGTCGAACAGCTTGCGGATCGCGACCGCCTGCTCGAGCGCGTCCTTGTCGCCGGCCCTGTAGGCGCGGGCGCAAAGATCGGCGTTGAGATTGGCGGTCGCCGAGATGCAGCCGGCGAAGGGGCCATCGCGCGCTTCGAGCAGCGATGCCTCGTTCGAGGGAAAGACACGGAAATCCGGGGCGAGGGAGGCGGCCGCGCGGGCGAACGCCATGTCGCCCGAGGAATCCTTGAGGCCGACGATGCGCGCGCCGAAACGCTCCAGCAGGCGGCTGATGAGCTTCACGTGCCAGGGCAGGCCCGACTGCGCCGGGAAATGATAAAGATAGATCGGGATCGGACGGTCGGCCGTCGCGCGCACGATCGCGTCCATGTAGGCAACGAGCCCGTCGTCCGGGACGCCCTTGTAATAGAAGGGCGGCAGCACGAGCGCGCCGCCGAAGCCGAGCTCGGCCGCATGGCGGGTGAGCGCGACCGCGTCGGCGACCGCCGCCGCTCCGGTGCCGACCATTAGGCGGCCGAGCGGCAGGCCGGCGTCCCGGTAGGCGGTCATGACGCGCTGGCGTTGCGCGAGCGAGAACGAGGTGGCTTCGCCCGTGGTGCCGAGGACGTTGAGGCCGTCGCATCCGTTGTCGAGCAGGAAGCGGGCGAGCGCGGTCGAACGGGCGCAATCGGGTTCACCGCTCGCCTCGACGGCGGTGGCGACGGCGGCGAAGACGCCTTGAAGCTTCGGAGTGCTCACGCGGTCTCTCCCAGTGCTGGCCGGCTCAGCCGCTCACGTTGAAGGCGGCGAAGGCCGCCATGTTGACGAGGTCGGAATCCTTCGCCGACAGGCTGACGATCTGGACCGAGCGATCGAGGCCGACCAGCAGCGGGCCGATGACCGTCGCGCCGCCCAGCTCCTGCAGCATCTTGGTGGAAATCGAGGCGGAGTGGAACGCCGGCATGATCAGCACGTTCGCCGGTCCCGACAGACGACAGAACGGATAGGCGGACATCGCCGTCATGTTGAGCGCGACGTCGGCCGCCATCTCGCCGTCATATTCGAAGTCGACGCGCCGCTGGTCGAGGATCCGCACCGCCTCCTGCACGCGCGCGCTGCGGTCGCCGGGCGGATGGCCGAAGGTCGAGAACGCCAGCAGCGCAAGCCGCGGTTCGTAGCCGAGCTTGCGTGCGACGCCCGCCGCCTCGACGGCGATGTCGGCGATGTCGCCGGCATCGGGCATCTCGGCGACCGCGGTGTCGGCGACCAGCACCGTGCGCCCGCGCGCGAGCACCAGCGACACGCCCATCACCCGGTGTCCTGGCTTGCGGTCGATGCAGCGCAGCGCGTCTTCGAGCGCGACGGAGAAATTGCGCGTCACGCCGGTCACCATGGCGTCGGCGTCGTTGAGCGCGACCATGCAGGCGGCGAAGTGGTTGCGGTCCTGGTTCACCAGCCGCTGGCAGTCGCGCGCCAGATAGCCTTGCCGCTGCAGGCGTTCGTAGAGATAGGACGCGTAGTCGGCGTTGCGCTTGGAGAGCGCCGCATTGATGACGTCGATGCCGTCGCCGAGCTCGATGCCGGCGTTGCGCGCGGTCTCGCGCACGCGCTCTTCGCGGCCGACCAGCAGAGCCGTCCCGAGCCCCTGGTGCACGAAGCTCGAGGCCGCGCGGATGACCTGCTCTTCCTCGCCCTCGGCGAAGACGACCCGCCGCGGATTGCGCCGCAGGCGCTCAAAGATGCGGGCGAGGACACCGGCGACCGGGTCGAGGCGCGAGCGCAACTGGTGGCGGTAGGCCTCCATGTCGACGATGGGCTTGCGGGCGACACCCGTGTCCATCGCGGCCTTGGCGACGGCCGGAGGCACCGCGAAGATGAGGCGCGGATCGAATGGGACCGGAATGATGTAATCCGGCCCGTATTTCGGCCGTGTGCCGTAGGCGGCCGCCACCTCGTCGGGCACGTCGGCGCGCGCGAGTTCGGCGAGCGCGCGGGCGGCCGCGACCTTCATCTCCATGTTGATGCTGGTGGCGCGCACGTCGAGCGCGCCGCGGAAGATATAAGGAAAGCCGAGAACATTGTTGATCTGGTTCGGGTAGTCGGACCGCCCGGTCGCCATGATGGCGTCGTCGCGCACGGCCGCCACTTCCTCGGCGGTGATCTCCGGATCCGGGTTGGCCATGGCGAAGATGATCGGCTTGTCGGCCATCGACTTCACCATCTCGGGCGTGACCGCGCCCTTGACCGACAGTCCGAAGAAGACGTCGGCGCCGACCAGCGCCTCGGCGAGGGTGCGCGCCTCCGTCTTCACCGCGAAGGCGGACTTCCACTGGTTCATGCCCTCGCGGCGGCCCTGATAGATCACGCCCTTGGTGTCGCAGAGGATGAGGTTTTCCGGCTTGAAGCCGATCGCGCGCAGGAGCTCGAGGCAGGCGATGCCGGCAGCGCCCGCCCCGTTGCAGACGAGCTTGGTGGTGGCGATCTCGCGGCCGGTGAGGTCGAGCGCGTTGAGGAGGACGGCGGCCGCGATGATCGCGGTGACGTGCTGGTCGTCGTGAAACACCGGGATGTCGAGCAGCTCGCGCAGCCTCTGCTCGATGACGAAGCACTCGGGAGCCTTGATGTCCTCCAGGTTGATGCCGCCCCAGCTTCGGCCCAACACCTTGATGGAATTTACGAATTCGTCCGGATCCTCGGTCGACACTTCGAGGTCGATGGAATCGATGTCGGCGAAGCGCTTGAACAGCACCGCCTTGCCTTCCATCACCGGCTTGGCGGCGAGCGCGCCGCGGTTGCCGAGGCCGAGGATCGCCGTCCCGTTGGTGATCACGGCGACGAAATTGCCCTTCGTGGTGTAGTCGTAGGCCCGGCTTTCGTCTTCGGCGATGGCCAGGACCGGCACGGCCACGCCGGGCGAATAGGCAAGCGAGAGATCGCGTTGCGTCGCCATCGGCTTGGTGGCGACCACTTCGAGCTTGCCGGGGCGGTTTTCACTGTGAAATTGCAGCGCTTCCTGATCGGTAAAGGTCGGACGTTGGCCGCGGACTTTGGACTTCGAAGACATTTCAACTCCTGGACGGGACCGCGACCCCGCGCGGCGGGCAGACGTTAGAGCATGATGCCGCCAAGGGGAAACCGGTTTCCGCGGAGATCATTGCTCAAATCAGGCGGTTAGAACGGGATGGTCATGCCAGCAAGGCCATGCTGGTTTAGCGGAACAAACCTCGCCTGCTCAAGGCGCTACCGGCGACGGTCTGCCCTGCGGCAGGGAGGGGTGGCCGCGAGGGCCGCGCCCGCGTGCGCAGTTGAACCCGGGCACGCCGGGTAGTAAGCCGGGCGCCGAGGTCCTGGTGTGGCGGATTTTGAAGTTCCTCAGGTTGTGCGGCGAACTCCGATAGGAACCTCAAATCCAAAAGCCACACGAGAATCATTAACTGGCTAGTGTCCCTTTGATTCCGAAGTTCGCATCAGAGCATGTTGCAAAGTATAGCGAAGTTCGGAATCGGGACATGAGCGGCGGTGCGGTCCCCCGAATCCCATGATCCGATTCCTGCTCCGGTTTGTCGGCCTGATCTTTCTCGCGATCGGCTTCATCTTCCTGGTCTACGACGGCACCAAGTCGATCGCCGCGAACGCGATGGTGGTGACCCCGCTCAGCGAGATGTGGAACGACATCCACGCGAGCAGCCTGCTGCTGCTGCAGTCGGCGGTCGAGAACCGGTTCGGAGAGTGGGCGTGGGATCCGCTGTTTCAGCCGGTCCTGCGCTCGCCCACCTGGCTGGTGTTCGCGGTCCTCGGGGCCGTCCTGCTCCTGCTCGGGCGCAAGAAGAAGCCGCTGATCGGATACGCGCGGGACTGACGCGTTTGCCGGCAAGCGCGCTCCGATTCACGGAATCGAAACGCAAAAGGGCCGCGACGCCGTCGCGGCCCATGTCTTGTTCGGATGTCTTGTTCGGAGAGCGTGATCTTTTCCGAGACCTGGATGCCGTTTCCGGAAACAGGCTTCAGTCATCACGCGCTCATTTCACCGTGTCGGCGCCCGCCTTG
>CAYVBN010000077.1:0-8512 GCA_964449645.1 uncultured Hyphomicrobiales bacterium | reverse complement strand
CACCTGCGCGGCCGCAGCGATCGGTATGAATCCGATCGCAATTGCCCCCGCTATCCGGCCCAGAGCGGCAATCATTCCCATTCCCCGTCGCGTGGTGAAATAATTGTAAATCACGGACTGGGAGTCAAAGCGGATCAAGGCCGCAAGTCGGTCCTTTCCCAGTGATTTCCGTGTTGAATCGAGAAACGCGAGCAGCAGGAACAATCAAAATTCGCGCGAATAGCTTCATTATTCGCCATCGAGTGCTTCAATGGTCGCCAGCCGCCACAAATATTATTCACTGACGTTAAGTATAATGCGCAAGAATCCCTGCGCGCCGGCCGGCCGAACACAAATGTTCGACCGGGGAATAGCCTTGGTGCTGCCGCAATCGGCGACGGACGACCTGAGCCCGGGGAGGTAAATCCTGCTCTCGCGAAGATGATTCGCGCCCCCTTGCGGATGCGGCCGCGGACACGCTCGCAATATCACACTGTGGATTGATTTCGCTTGTGGCAAAGAAGCGACAGACGCAATTGGATGCGCCTATGGCATCGCAGAGACGAATCGCGCGGCGCCGTGCCTCGTGCCGCACCTCGTATTGCTGCCCGCCCCGATGCGTCGTGTGGGTGCCGGGCCTGCGGCGCACCACGCAATCAAGTTACGCAGATTGCGCAAGCTTCTCTGCGCGGGCTGCGGTGCGCCCGGGGAACGGAGCAGTGATCCGAACGCAGACTCGTGTCCCGGATGCAGCGCGGTGCGAAGTGCCGCGCTGCATCCGGGACCGCTTAGCTGGTCTCGAGCGACTCGCGTGAGCGCACGCGCCCTCACATCACATCGCCCATCACCTCTTCGCCCTCCGCGGGCGGGCGCTCGTAGAATTCCGGATTCATGCGGTTGGGCACGCCCTCGCGCGCGAGCGCGGCTGCGAACTCAGCGCGGATCGCCGGATCCTCCTGATGATACGGAATGGCGCTGCCGCCCTTCGAGAGATCGATCGCGCCGTAGTCCATGAGCTGCTCGCCGGGACGGCCCGGCTTGCGCGAGCGCTGGTTGTTCGGCCCGTGCCAGGCGGTGACTCGCAGGCCCTCCTTGCCGACGCCGAAGTGCTGGTGAAACCAGTCGCCGCTCATCGGCGCGGCGGAGACGAGGCCGACCGGCTCGTAGTCCTGGCGCAGCACCTTGTCGGCCTTTCCATCCTTCCAGGGAGTCATGCCGAGCGTGTCGGGCCACGTGTAGGTGTAGCCCTTGCCCTTGATGCAGACGAGCACGGCGGCCGAGGCGTGCTTGTGCGCCTTGGAATAGCGGCCCGTCTCGTGCTGGCCGATCCACAGATAGAACCGGTTCCCGGCCATCGCCGGCTCGACGCGCCGGTAGCCGGGCGAACGCCGGTTGTCGAGCGGCAACTCGCAGTTGACGATGTCGGGCACGAAGTTGGTGCGCCGCATGGCGAGCCCGCGCACCGGATCGGGCTCGACGTCATCGTTCGGCTTGAAATAGTCCTCGGCACCGGAGAAGCGCTCGGTGAAGTTATGCGGACAGTCGAAAATGAACCCGGGATTGTCGATCAGGTTCATCATGTTCGGCGCCGTCGTCCCGCACAGCAGGAGCGCGGGCGCGCTGCTCGCGTTGACGATGCGGTGGAACGCATTGAGCGGGATCGCGAACAAAGACCCCTTCTGCCACTCGAACACGTGACGCCTGGTCTGCCCCTCCTGCCACACCTCGGTCGAGCCGCGCCCTTCGACCACGAACACGACCTTCTCATAGAGATGCCGTTCGACATTGAGCGCGCCGGCGCCAGGCACCTCGACCACATAGAGGCCCCACAGCCCCTCCGTTCCGTAGAGCTGGATGTAGCTGCCGCGCCCGCCGAGCCGCTTCCAGGGCGCCATCGGCAGGTCCTGCACGCGGCGCACGCCGATCCCGCGATAGACCGGCACGCCCTCCGATTCCATGAACCGGTCGTAGGGCATCGGCGGCCGCTTGAACTTGCCGAATCCCGCGTTCTCGCCTGCCTTGGGTTCGTGCCAGTGCGGCTGGTCGGTGATGTCGTGCATGGGTGTTCCCGCTTTATGCGCCCCTCACCGGCCATGTTTGCCGGTTCGTCCCTCGGTGAGCAGCGCCTTCATGCGATCGAGCAGCGGACGCGGCGCGCCGGCGATGCGGTTGATGGCATCGAGCGCCTCGGCCCCGCCGATCGGGCTCACGTCGATCTTGAGTCGCCCGGCCTCGTCCAGGTACTCCGGATCACGGTGGACGGCAAGAAACGCCGCCTGAAGCGCCTCGGCGCGGTCCGCCGGCACCTCGGGCGGGGCCGCGAACGGGCGCGACAGCCGATAGGGAAGCTCGGCCAGTTCGATCAACGCGCGCGCCTCCTCGCTCGTCGCCAGTTCGCGCGCGGTCGGCACGTCGGGAAAATCGGGGTGGCGCGTGGCACGGCCGAACTGCAGCAGCACGTGAATGTCGCTGTCCGGCTTCAGCCACTCGGGATGCGAGGACTTCACCGCCGAATAACCGGCATTTCGTCCGTCGACCTCCTTGCGATCGACAGCGAGGAACAGCGCGTTGCTGTCCGGATAGCCGAGCACCTGCCTGATGTTGAGACCGAGCGCCTCGCGCAGCACTGCCGTCACGTCGTTGCCGGAGGACCCTTCCGCCGTTCCGCCAAGGACGAGCGGCGGGGCGCCCGGACGGCGCGCATCGGCGATCGAACGGACGGCGGCATCCTTGCGCACCAGCATCAGATAAGCATCGTTGCCATAGCTCGACGAGGAGCCGAGCCAGGTGAGCTTGCGCGGATCGAACTGCACGTTGGCGTTGTCGCCGATCAGTCCGAGCAGCGGCATGTCACGCGAGAAGGCCGCGAGCGTGGTGCCGTCGCGCGGTGCGGCGGCATAGAGATAATTGAGCGCCCGCAGGCTGCCGGCGCCCGGCATGTTCTGCACGATCACCAGCGGGTTGCCGGGGATGTATTTGCCCAGGTGCCGCGCAACGAGGCGGGCATAGACATCGTAGCCTCCACCCGGTCCGTACCCGACGATCAGCTTGACCTGCTTGCCGCGATAGAAATCGGCGACATCGGCCCTGGCCAGTGGCGCCGCGAAAAGGCACGCGAGCAGGATTCCCGCCGCCCAGCGTCTCGGCACGCGCCACCTCCCGTTTCCGTTTTGTTGTTTTCGTTGTGCGCGGCGATGGTAGAGCATCGCGCGCGAAAGTGGAGCCGGATTTCGGGCACGGCCCGCGCACTACGGGCCGCTTAAGGGGCACAAACGCCGTCGCTCCAGGACAGCGGCCACGGCGCCGGGCCCGTCCCACGGCCGTTGACGCCTCCGGGGTGCGTCGGTATGGCTCGCCCGGCTCGCCTCCGTCCCACAGCGAAAGCGAAAGGCTCACCGATGCATCTCGACCCCATTGAAGGCAAACCCGACGAGAAGGTCGCCTGGGGCAGCGACATCGCCGCCCAGATGCTGCGCCGCTTCGGCATCCCGTTCGTCAGCCTCAATCCGGGTGCGAGCTACCGCGGCCTGCACGACAGCCTCGTGAACCACCTCGGCAACGAGCGCCCCGGCATGCTGCTCTGCCTGCACGAGGACCATGCCGTCGCGATCGCGCACGGCTACGCCAAGGTCACCGGCGAACCGATGGCCTGCGTCCTGCACTCCAATGTCGGCCTGCTGCACGGCGCAATGGGGCTGTTCAATGCCTGGTGCGACCGCGTGCCGATGATCGTGCTCGGCGCGACCGGGCCGCTCGACGCCCCCAAGCGCCGGCCCTGGATCGACTGGATCCACTCCTCGCGCGACCAGGGCGGGTTCATCCGCAGCTTCGTCAAATGGGACGACCTGCCGTCGTCCCCCGAGGCGCTGATCGAGGCCATGTGCCGCGCCAACATCCTCACGCGCACGGCGCCCACCGCGCCGGTCTACGTCTGTCTCGATGCCGGCCTGCAGGAAGGCAAGCTCGAGACGGAGCCGGAGTGGCCGGATCTCTCGCGCTTCACTCCGCCGGCGCCGGTGCGGCCGTCGAAGGCCGCCATCGAGGAGGCGGCGACGCTGCTCTCAAAAGCCGAGCGGCCGCTGATGCTGATCGGACGCGGCGGGCGCAGCCCCGAGGCCTGGCAGGCGCGCATCGATCTCGCCGAACGGCTCGGCGCCTGCGTGATGACCGACCTGAAGACGGGCGCGATGTTCCCGACCGATCACCCGGCCCACGTCATCGCACCGTTCAACGTGCTTCCCAAGCCGGCGCGCGAGATCCTGTGCGAGGCCGACCTCATCCTGGCGCTCGACTGGGTCGATCTCGGCGGCGCGCTGCGCCAGGCCAGGACGGTCGGCAACGTCTCCGCGCGCATCGTGGCGACGAGCCTCGATCACAATCTGCACACCGGCGCGAACATGGAGTACCAGGCGCTGCCGCCGGTCGATGTCCGCATGGCGGCGACCGCCGACGTGGTCGTCGCCGACCTGCTCGACGAGCTTGGCCCGGGCCGGCGCAATCCCTGGCGCGAGCGCATCATCCGCAAGGCGAAGCCGGGCGACGGGACGAGCATTTCGCAGGACCATGTCGTGATGGCCCTGCGCACGTCCTTCAACGATCCCGAGCAGGTGAGCTTCGCCTCGCTCGCGCGTGGCTGGCCGATCGACCAATGGCCGTTCCGCGATCCCCTCGCCTTCCTGGGCAAGGATGGCGGCGGCGGCATCGGGTCGGGCCCCGGCCTCTCGGTCGGGGCCGCGCTGGCGCTGCACCTGCGCGGGCGATACCCCGTCGCGATCCTCGGCGATGGCGACTTCCTGATGGGGGTGCATGCGCTGTGGACGGCCGTGCGTCACCGCATTCCGCTGCTCGTGCTGATCAACAACAACCGTTCCTATTTCAACGACGAACTGCACCAGGAGACCGTCGCGCGCCGGCGCGGGCGCGAGCCCGCCAACCGGTGGATCGGCCAGCGCATCGCCGATCCGGAGCCGGACATCGCCAAGCTTGCCGAAGCGCAGGGCGCGGTCGGCGTCGGCCCGGTGCGCGAGCAGAAGGACGTACAGGCGGCGATCGAAAAGGGCGTGGCCGTGCTCAAGAGCGGCGGCGTCTGCGTCGTCGATCTGCACATCGCGCCCGGCGAGGAACGCCAGGCCGGCGCCGCGCTCGGCCAGCGCGCCACGGGAGACTGAGCCCAATCGGCGCAAGACCGGGCGGCTCGCTCTTCTCCTTGAGGCCTTGAGTTGAGGCCTTGAGGTTCTTTGGAGTCCGAGGCCTCGGAGCTCGAGGCCCTACGGGGTCAGGCGCGTTCGACCGCTTCTTCGAGCAGCCGCTTGCATTCGCCGAGTTCGTGCAGGGTCGCCTCGAGCCGCTGCAATTCCTCGGGGGTCAGCCTTACGCCCGCGACCTCGTCCGGCGCCGACGCGGAGAAATCGGCGGCATGGCGGTGGGAATTCGCCTTGCGCGACTTGGCCGGGCGCAGCTCGTCCTCGTCGATCGACAGGTCCGATTCGGTATCGTCGGCTTCCGCCAGTTCGCCATCCGGCGCCAGGAACGACGGCAGCAGCCCGAAGATGCCGCGCCCCCGGTCGTCGGCAGGCGCCTCCTCGACCACATCGGCGTCGTCGCCCGGCCCGTGCGCCGGCTGCGGCGCGCCCTCCTGCCAGACGACCTGTACGAACTTGATGCCTTGTTCCTTGAGGATCCGCTGCACGCCGCGGATCGTGTAGCCCTCGCCGTAAAGCAGGTGCCGGATGCCGCGCAGCAGATCGACATCGTCCGGGCGATAGTAGCGCCGGCCGCCGCCGCGCTTCATCGGCTTGATCTGCGCGAACCGGCTCTCCCAGAAGCGCAGCACGTGTTGGGGAACGTCGAGGTCCTCGGAAACCTCGCTGATGGTGCGAAACGCGTCGGGCGCCTTCTCCAAAGTCGCCTCTCTTCGTCTGCTCCCCGAGCGTCAGTCCGTCTCGCCGCCGCTCTCGGGATGGCCGTTGATACGCTGCTTGAGGATCGCGGACGGCTTGAACACCATGACCCGCCGCGGCGAAATGGGCACTTCCTTGCCGGTCTTCGGATTGCGGCCGATTCGCTGGCCCTTTTTGCGTACCACGAACGAACCGAAGGACGAAAGCTTCACCGTCTCGCCGCGTTCGAGGCAATCGGTGATTTCCTTCAGCACGAGTTCCACCAGCGCGGCCGATTCCGTTCGCGACAGGCCGACCTTCTGGTAAACGGCCTCGCACAGATCGGCGCGTGTCACTGTCTTTGCGCTCATCGCCTCGCCCCGACCTCGGCGACCCCCGAGAATATCCCTCTGATTTTTCAACGATATGAGCTTGATCGCGGACGGTCAACGGGGAAGGAACCAGAAGATTTCAGAAGATTTGAGTGTTTCACCAGCGCAACAGAGCCGCGCCCCAGGTGAATCCGCCCCCCATCGCCTCCAAAAGCAGCAGATCGCCGGGCTTCACCCGTCCGTCCGCCACCGCGACGCCCAGGGCCAGCGGGATCGAGGCCGCCGACGTGTTGCCGTGCCGGTCGACCGTGATGACGACCTTTGCCGGATCGATGCCCATCTTGTGCGCGGAGCCGTCGATGATGCGCTTGTTGGCCTGGTGGGGAACGAACCAATCGATGTCGGCGGCGGTGTAGCCGGTCTCGCGAAACACGTCTTCGACCACGTCGGTGATCATCGCGACGGCATGGCGGAAGACTTCGCGCCCTTCCATGCGCAGATGACCGACCGTGCCGGTCGACGACGGACCACCATCAACGTAGAGCTTGGATTTGTAACGTCCGTCGGAGCGCAGCTTCGTCGTGAGCACGCCGCGGTCGGTGCGCGCGCCCGGCTGCTGCTGCGCTTCGAGCACGAGGGCGCCGGCGCCGTCACCAAACAGGACGCAGGTGGAGCGGTCCTTCCAATCGAGCAGACGCGAAAAGGTTTCCGCCCCGATCACGAGCGCGCGTTTGTAGGCGCCCGAGCGGAGCAGTGCGTCCGCGGTGGCGAGCGCGTACACGAAGCCCGAGCAGACCGCCTGCAGGTCGAACGCCGCGCCCTGCTCGATGCCAAGCCCGGCCTGCACCGAGACGGCCGTCGCCGGAAACGTGTTGTCGGGCGTCGAGGTCGCGAGCACGATCAGATCGATCGTCTGCGCGTCGACCTTGGCATTGGCGAGCGCCGCGCGCGCGGCCGCGAGCGCAAGATCGGAGGTGAGCTCGTCGGGGGCGGCAATGCGGCGCTCGCGAATGCCCGTTCGCTGAACGATCCATTCGTCCGACGTGTCGACCATCTGCGCCAAATCGGCATTGGTCAGAACCCGGCTCGGCAAGTAGGTACCGCAGCCGAGCACCACGGAACGCGTTGACGTCACGAAATGGTTCCCCCGGCGAGAGTTGCCCGGATGTCGCCTGCCGTTTCCCGGCCGAGCATTTCCGTGATCTTGGCGAGCAACTCGTAGCGGACCATGTCGTATCCGAGATCGACGGCTGCGGCAAAGCCTTCCGCGTCCGTCCCTCCGTGGCTCTTGATCACCACCCCGTTGAGGCCGAGAAACACGCCGCCGTTGACCTTACGGGGGTCCATTTTGTCGCGAATGCGGCGGAATGCGTCGCGGGCCAGAAGAAAGCCGAGCTTGGTGCGCCACGAGCGGTTGAACTCGTTGCGCAGATACTGTCCGAGCTGTCGGGCGGTTCCCTCCGCCGTCTTGAGCGCGATGTTGCCGGCGAAGCCCTCCGTCACGACGACGTCGACGGTGCCTCGGCCGATGTCGTCTCCTTCGACGAACCCGACATAGTCGAGATGCGACGACGGATTCTCGCGCAGGATGCGTCCGGCCTCGCGCACCGCTTCGAGTCCCTTCACCTCTTCGACCCCGATGTTCAGGAGCCCGACCGTCGGCGGGTCGAGATCGAAGAGAATGCGCGCCATGGCGCTGCCCATGAGGGCGACGTCGACGAGGTATTGCGCGTCGGCGCCGATCGTCGCGCCGACGTCGAGGACAATCGATTCTCCGCGCAAGGTCGGCCACAGCGCCGCGATGGCCGGCCGCTCGATCCCCGCCATGGTCTTGAGATGGAATTTCGCCATCGCCATCAGCGCGCCGGTATTGCCCGCGGAGACGGCGACGTCGGCATCTCCGCGCTTCACGGCGTCGATCGCCAGCCACATCGACGATTTCCATCGCCCGCGCCGGAGCGCCTGGCTCGGCTTGTCGTCCATCTTGACGACGACGTCGGTGTGCACGAGCTGCGAGGCGGCCGCGAGCTTCGGATGCTGCGCGAGCAGCGGCTCGATCACCACGCGATCGCCGAACAGCAGGAATTCCGTATCCGGATGGCGCTCGAGCGATATCTGGGCGCCTGGCACCACGACGGAGCCGCCGTGGTCCCCTCCCATGACATCGAGTGCGATCCGGACTCTTTGCGGCATGGAACGACCTTGGCGACGACACGCGTGCGGCGCTGCAAGCTCGGTCCTGCCGGAAGCGACGACCGGTTGCGGGAGCGGCGACAATAGCGTGTCAGTGGGCGGACACAATGGGGGCTGTGGACCTTCGTC
>CAYVBN010000076.1:0-2278 GCA_964449645.1 uncultured Hyphomicrobiales bacterium | reverse complement strand
CAAAGAGTTCAAGATATGGTCCCGAGCTACAAGCTTCTATGATATCGTATTGTTCGTCGGGTTTTCGACTGTGCTCTCGCTTTCTCGTCGCGAGATAATTGACCTGACGTCGGCCAGGAGCCAGCGTGCGCGCGTTCTTTCCCCTCGTTCCGAATAGAACGAGCTCAGTCACGTTTCGAAAATAGAATCCTACGCCGCGCCCATCCGAACCACCGTCTTTTCGAATTTTGTGCCAAACGAGATTGGACTTGTAGGTAAATCCCCATGCCTGCAATACTGCGAGCCCCTGTGGTAGAAGGGCATTCGGAACCCAGAGATAAAGGTGGGCGACGGGCGTGACCACATCTTTGACCGGTAGCGATTGGATTTCTTGCAGAGTCATTGTCTCGTAACGAGACAGCCGCCTATGTTCCGGAGCCACCTTTCCGGTTCTGTTTTGGAATTGCCAGGGCGGATCGGCCAAAATGGTGCTGAATTTCCGTCCTGCTGCGAATGACAGCAGTTCGTCCGCTGGGGAATGAATTTGCACTTTAGTCTCCGCACCATGAGGGACTCGATTCAGACTACTTCCGCAACACTCGACGGAAATTTACTATAAGAACATAACATGAACAAGCAGCTTTTTTCACGCCCGCAGTTGCGGCGAAAGTGGGCGAAGACCCCGTCGCGGACGCTTCGCCCGATGGAACTCCGCGCCTCGCAGCCGGGTTATCGAAAGCATTCTTGCGTAGATCGAATGGCGGGAGGCCGGTCATGTCGATCAGGGCGGCGACGATCGCGATCGGGGGACTGTTTCTCGCGGCGACGGCGGTGCTTGCCGACGATCAGAAGCCCGGCAACCAGAACCCGCAGGGGCTGACCTCGTCCGGGACCAAGGGCGATCGGGAGCAGCCGTCCAGGCAAACGGAAGGGAAGGGGCAAGCGCAGCCCCAGGGCAGGACCGGACCGACCGACACGACGACCGGCGGCGCGCCGGCGGCGAGCCCGCAGGGCGAAACGCCCGCCGGGATGCAGGCCGATCCGCATGCGTCCGATCCAGATGCCCGCTGAGCGGCGGTTGCGGGAGGCCCAGGTCGGATCGACCCGCCCTTGCGGTCGTTCAGGCGCGAAAACCCTCGAAGATCATCTGGTCGGCCCAGCGGGCGGCACGTCGCC
Organism: uncultured Hyphomicrobiales bacterium; assembly: GCA_964449645.1. Lineage (GTDB taxonomy): Bacteria > Pseudomonadota > Alphaproteobacteria > Rhizobiales > Xanthobacteraceae > CAYVBN01. The sequence continues at coordinate 1,123 of CAYVBN010000076.1, read as the reverse complement.
GTTGTTCGTCGTTGCGCACCGTCCAGGTCAGCAGCGGCAGACCGAAGGCATGGCGCGCGATCAGCGGCGCGGCGGCCGGCAGGTCGTTGACCGCGTATGCGATGAATTGCGGCCGCGTCCGCCAGGCATGCCGGAAGTTCACCAGCGAACGCTTCCGGGCTGGGCTCAACATCGACCACTCGGGATCGTCATAGCGCGCTTCCGCGACGATGCCGCGCACGAGCCCCGGCGCAAGCTCTCTCAGCGCCCGCACGAGATCCGGATCGAACGACATGGCGGCGATCGGCCCGGCGTAGCTGCGGACGACCTCCGCCACCCGCAGCGCCAGCCGCCGGTCGCCGTCGAACCGGCTCTTGAGCTCGAGCACGAGCGAGGCGCGGCCGGCGACGAGGTCGCACAGCTCCGGCAGGCTCATCATGCGGTCGGATGTGGCACGGTAGGGGACACGCCGGAGTTCCGCCGCGCTCATGTGCGCGAGCGCGCCGCGGCCGTCGGTCAGGCGGCCGAGCGCATCGTCGTGATGCACCATCGCCTCGCAATCGGCGCTGATCTGCAGGTCGACTTCGATCGCGTAGTTATTCGCCACGGCGGCGGAGATGGCCGACGCCGTGTTCTCGATGATGCCGCGCGAAATGTCGTGCAGTCCGCGGTGCGCGATCGGCTGTGCGACGAGCCAGTCGAGCCGGGACATCGGGCGGTCACGAGACCTCGAACATGCCCTCGACTTCGACCGCCGCGTCGAGCGGCAGGACCGCGACCCCGACGGTCGTGCGCGCGTGGCGGCCCTTGTCGCCGAACGCGGTGACCATCAGGTCGGAGGCGCCGTTCATCACCTTGGGGCCTTCGAGGAAGTCCGGCGCGGAATTGATGAACCCGCCGAGCCGCACGACGCGCACGACCTTGTCGAGATCGCCGAGCGCGGCCTTCACCTGCGCCAGAAGGTTGATCGCACAGGCCCGGGCCGCCTGCTGGCCGTCCTCGATCGATACGCCGGCCCCGAGCTTGCCCTTGGCGACGAGGCGGCCTTCTGGATCGTAGCAGATCTGGCCGGAGACGATGAGCAGTTGCCCGCTGCGCACGAAGCCGACGTAATTGGCGACGGGCGCGGCCGGTGTCGGCAAGA
>CAYVBN010000075.1:0-7682 GCA_964449645.1 uncultured Hyphomicrobiales bacterium | reverse complement strand
TGGTTCGCCGAAGAGGTCATGCCGCACGTCAAGTGAGCCACGCCGGTTGACGAAGCCGAAAACAGACGTGCCTTCGGGCCCGAGCACCGCGGCCTTGTCGCCGGACATGGTTGCCCTGCGCGACCTCGAGACGCCGGCGCTCGTCGTCGATCGCGCGGCGCTCGAGCGCAACATCGCGCGCATGAGCGCGAACGCAAAGCAAGCCGGCCTGGCGCTGCGGCCGCACGCGAAGACGCACAAATCCGCGGAGATCGCCGCATTGCAGATGGCGGCCGGAGCGGTCGGCATCGCCTGCGCCACCGTGGCCGAGGCGGACATGCTGGCCGCCGCCGGCATCGGTGGTCTGCTGTTGACCACGCCGGTGATGGGCGAGACCAAATTTGCCCGCCTCGCCCGGATCCATCGCGAACACGGTATCGCGGTCGTCGTCGATCATCCCCGGCAGGTGGAAGCGCTCGCGAAGCAACTCGAAGCCGGCGGCAGGTCGCTGCCGGTCGCCGTCGACGTCGATGTCGGTCAGGCCCGCACGGGGGTCACCGACGTCGCGGACGGGGTGCGGCTTGCGCAGATGATCGCGGCGCAGCCGCAGCTCGCATTCGCCGGCATCCAGGGTTTTGCCGGACATGCGCAGCACGTTGCCGATCCGGGCGAGCGGCAGCGCGTCGCCCGCAAGGCGGCACAAACCCTGCGCAACTTCGTGGATGCCCTGTCGCGTTCAGGACTTGCGCCCGCTCTCGTGACCGGAAGCGGGACCGGAACCTACCGGCAGGACTGCGACGGGCCGTACAACGAGCTTCAGGTCGGATCCTACGTGTTCATGGATTCCGATTATGCGCGCATCGTCGACGAGACCGGGGCGGGTCCGTCATTCGAGCCGAGCCTGTTCGTGCTCGCGACGGTCGTCTCGGTCAATCGGCCCGGCGAGGTGACGGTCGACGCCGGCACGAAGGCCCTGGCGACCAACGGACCGCCGCCGCGCCACATCCTGGGCGCGCCCACGGGCACGACCTATCGTTTCGCCGGCGACGAGCACGGCATCCTCACGCTTCCGAAGGACCAGCCGGCGCCCGCGCTCGGACAACGCGTTCTGATCGGAGCGACGCACTGCGACCCGACCGTCAACCTGCATGCCGGCTATCATGTCGTTGCGGACGACGGCGTCGAGGTCTGGCCGGTCCGCGCGCGCTACGGCGCATAACCGAATCGGCCGCAAGCCGGCCGCATAAAAAAGGGCGCGCCATTGCGGGCGCGCCCTCTCCCCCTTTAACCAGAGGCCGCGTTACTGCTTCGGAATCTTCGCCGCCTTGATGGCGGTCTCCCAGCGCGGCCGTTCGCTCTTGAGGAATGCGGCGGTCTGCTCCGGCGTCCCGCCGACCGGCTCGGAGCCGAACGAGCGCATCTTTTCCGCGACCTGCGGCAGGTGAACGATGCGGTCGCATTCCTTGCTCAGCACGTTGACGACATCGGGTGGCGTCTTGGCGGGCACCGCGAGGACGTTCCAGGAACTCAATTCGTAGCCCTTGAGAACGGAGCCGATCGGCGGCACGCCCGGAAGCAGCGAGACCGGCTCCTTGGTCGACACGCCGAGCGCCACGAGCTGCCCGGAATTGATGAACGGCAGAATCGGACCGAGATTGTCGATCGCGAATGCGACACGGCCGGCGACGAGATCGGGCAAGTACTCCGACGTTCCCTTGTACGGGACGGCAACCATGTTCAGATCGGCCATCTCGGCGAACAAGGCCGCGGACAGATGGCTGGTCGCCCCAATGCCGGCAATGGCGTATTCGACTTTGCCCGGGTTCGCTTTGGCCTTGGCGATGAGTTCCTGAATCGAATTCACGCCCATCGATTTGTTCACGACGAGCACGTTGGGGAATTGCGCCGCGAGACAGACGGGCGCGAACGCCGTGTCCGGATCGTAAGGCAGGCTCTTGTAGATGAACTGATTGATCACGAACGATGCCGGAGCGTTGAGCAGCATCGTATAGCCGTCGGGCGCCGCATTGGCGACAGCCGTCGCGCCGATGTTCGTGCCGGCGCCGGGGCGGTTCATCACGATGACGGGCTGCTTCAGCGCAGCCTGCATCCGCTCCGACAGAAGACGGGCGATCGTATCGGTGTTGCCGCCGGCGGTGAACGGAACCACGATCTGTATAGGACGCGTCGGAAAGTCCGACGCGGCGATCGACGGTGAGGCTGCGAGCAGCACCCCCACGGTGATCGCGAGAATCGACGGAATTCGCATTAGCTGATCTCCTCGGTTGTTTATTGAAGAGGACCGATGCCGACGCGGCACGCCGACGTCATGAACGTCGAACGAGAGATCGGCACCTCCATGCAAGATCACTCCATGCAAGATCGATTCCAGAACTTCGTCATCGTGGCGGAACCGGCTTTTCACGGTTGCAGACGCCGACAGCGATGCGGGCGTAGACGTTCGCCGCCCGCATGAGATCGGCAACGGCCATGGCTTGTTTGCGAAAGCTGCGTGGCGGCCCGTAGGTGATCGCCGGAATGCCCATCTCGTTGAAGATCAGCACATCGCGCCACATGCTGGAAAAGACCGGCTCGGCCAATTGGAGACCGCCGCCGATGATCTCGCGATGGGCGTCACGCAAGCTGTCGAGCAGAACGCCGTTGTCGCCGGCGGCGTAGGAGCGCCGGTAGAGAAACAGTTCGACGGTGCCGGGCACGTCGGCGGCGGCGAGAAGCTCGCGCAGTTCGCGCCGCAGAGCCAGCGGATCGGATTCCGGCGTCAGCCGGCAATCGAGATAGAGCGCGCACAGTTCGGACGTTCGCGTCACGTGATAGGGATTGCCGCCCCGAATGGCGCCGATCACGGCCTTCGGAACGATGACCCCGTCCTTGCACTTGTAGACGAAGCGCCGTTCGTATTTGCGCGCCCATTCCTGCAGCATCGGGACGAGCAGCGACGCCCGCACGATCGCGTTCGGATGCGCGGCATCGACGTCCGCGTCCGGAGCGAAGGGAGTATAGAGCTGCGGCTCGCCGAAAACCGTGATCTTGAAGAAGGCTTTTCCCGCCTCGATCGCGGCGTAGCGGAAGTCCGTGCCCTCGGCCACCAGCGCGAAATCGGCGACGCCGCCGTGCTGGATCAGAAAGCGCGTGCCCACTTCCTTGCTGAGGTAGCGAGGCGATTCGAATTCGTCGACCGGCTCGTAGCCGATCTCGCCCGGAACCGCGGAGAGCAGCAGGTCGCCGCGCAAGCGCACGCCCGCAGCCTTGAGCGCCTTGGCGGCCAACAGAAAAGCCGCCATCGGTCCCTTGTCGTTGACGACGCCCTCGCCGAACAGCGTGTCGCCGTCGAGCCACGCGCCGTGATTGATGGTGGCGTCCGGCTCGCGGATGCTCCAGCGATCCGCCTTGCTGCGACCCGTATCGAGGTGGCTGTTGAAGATGAGACTGTAGCCGTCTCCACGTCCCGGAAGCGTGCCGAGGACGTTGAAGCGATCGGGAAACATCCCGATCTTCTTCGGCGCGAAGCCTTCTCTGGACATCCACTCGAAGACGAACGCGCCGACTTCGGCCTCCTGGCCGGCCGGGCTTTCGATGTTGCACAAGTCGAGCGTGAGCTGAACGAGCTCGTCGCGATCGATTGCGATGTCGACTTCACCCGCGGCCGCTTGCGTCACTGCGCTCCCCAGCGACTGTGCCGATATGTGGCACGATGTTCACAAATCAGGCTGACATGGGGCAAAAGTCGAGTCAATCTGGCATGGCCGCAAAAGCCTGCGACCGCGCGCCTCGGATGCGCCGGATCCCGGTCGGCCGATCGACGATGGATTTGGCTTTTGTCGTATGTTGCCGGTTGTCGCGTGTTGCCGGAGCCGTGGGCGCGAACGCCCGGGCCTTCCGGCGGAGCGTCAGCGCGCCCTGGCGGCAGCCGCGCGGCGAGGGCGCGCGGCACCTACAAAGAGATTCGGCGCACCGAGCTTGCGCGAGGCATTCTGCGCCGCTTCGAGCACGTAACGGCCGATGAGCGCGCGATCGTTCGGCTTCAGCATGCTCATCGGTACGGCACCGCTGATTACCGCAATGGCCGTGCCGCTCGCATCGCGCACCACCGCACCGGCAGAAAAGAAGCCGTGCCGGTTCTCCTCTTCGCTCGTGGCGTAGCCCGTCTGACGGACGACCTCGACGTCCTTCAGGAGCTGCGACAGCGACACTTTCGTCCGTGGCGTCAGCCGCGGCAGCGGACGCTCCCCGAGCAGGTTGCGGATGGCGTCGTCGCTCATTTCCGCAAGGAGCGCCTTGCCCATGGCGGTGGAATGGAGATGCGTCTGCGAGCCCGGCCGATGCGTCACGGCGACCGTTCCCTCGCTCGGGACCGTCGCGAGATAAAGAACGCTCCGATCGCGCAGCACGCCAAGGAATCCGGTGATGTGCCGGCTGGCGAGCTCGTAGAGCTCGGGCATCACGGCCGAATAGAGGTTGGTCTGGCCCATGAACGCGCTGCCGACGCGAAACGCGCGGTAGCCGACCTTGTAGCGGAGCGTGCCTTCCGTCTGTTCGACGAACCCGGCCTTGGCCAGCGTCTTGATCAGCCGCTGCACGTTGCTTGGCGCGAGATCCAAACGGCGGGCAATTTCGCGCACACCGAGCGGCTCGCCGGCGTCCGCGAGGAGATTGAGGATGTCGATCGCACGGCTGACCGACTGATTTTCTCCGCTCCCGACGCCCGGCATCACGTGCTCCTCAAAGGTTTCCGCTGCCGGCGCGGAAAAATATCCCGGGCCCGGCTGGCGCTTGACACTGTTTCGCGCGGGGGATTTAGTCCGTACCAATTTGGAACGTTGTGCCAATATATGGCACACCACCCCGTCCGGTCAACCGGGCGCCGTCAAACGGATTCGAGCGCTCATGGCACGGATCGTCGGTCTTCAGTGTCTGCGATGCGGATCGCGCTACGATCAGCGCCATTATGCGGACGACTGCCCGAAATGTCATCAGCAGGCGCCGAGCAATCTGGTCGTCGAATATGACTCCTCGCTGCTCGCACGGCGGCCGAAGCCGGACGCCGCGAGCCATGGCGGCCTATGGCGCTACGGCGACCTGCTACCGGTCAGCGCAACGGAAGCGGTCAGTCTCGGTGAGGGTGGCACGCCGCTGCACGCGCTTTCGGCCGTCGGACGCAGCCTCGGCGTCGCGGCGCTGTTCGGCAAGGACGAGACGCGCAGCCCCACCTGGTCGTTCAAGGACCGCCTCGCCTGCATCGCGGTATCGACCGCCAGGAAGATGGGCGCCCCGGCGATCGTGTCGAGCTCGACCGGCAATGCCGGCGCGGCGGCCGCCGCCTATGCGGCCAAGGCCGGAATGCCCTGCGTCATCTTCACCGCCAAGGGCGTGGTCGGCCCGCTGGCGACGCAAATGCGCGTTTACGGGGCAACGGTGATCGCCGTCGCCAACAAGGCGGACCGCTGGCCTTTGATGCAGCATGCGGTCCGCGAATTCGGCTGGTTTCCGACGTCACCGTTTTTCGGGCCAGTGGTCGGCAGCAACCCGTACGGCATCGAAGGCTACAAGACCCTGGCCTACGAAATCGCCGAGCAGATGAATTGGCAGGTTCCGGACTGCTGCGTCCTGCCGGTCTGTTACGGCGACGCCTTGCTCGGCATGTGGCGCGGATTTGTCGAGATGCACGCGTTCGGATGGATCGACCGGATCCCGCGCCTGATGGCGGCCGAGATTTACGGCTCGCTCGGCGCGGCCTTGCGCGACGGCGGAGACGCGTTGCCCGACATGCCGATGACGCATGACACGGTTGCCAAATCGACCACCGCGACGCGCAGCACGTTTCAGGCGCTCCATGTCCTGCGGGAAACCGGCGGAGCCGCCACGGTTGTGCAGAACGATTCCATTCTGGAGTGGCAGCGGCGTCTCGCGGCAAAGGAAGGGCTTTATGTCGAGCCGGCGTCCGCCGGCGCGATCGCGGCCGTTGCACAGTTGCGCCAGAACGGCGATATCAAGCCATCCGACAAGGTCGTGGTGCTCCTGACGGCGAGCGGCCTGAAGGACCCCGACGCGACCGCCTCGACACAGAGCGAACTGTTGACTGTCGACGGCGATCCGAGTTCCGTGTTCTCGGAACTCAAGGCCAGAAATCTCCTCCCGGGGTGATTGTGACCCATCTCGAACAGATCGACGTCGACTGCAGAGCGGCACCCTCCGATCTGGAATCCGCTTACGAGCAGGTGAGGCCGGAAGCGGAAGCGGTTTTGCGCACGCTGGAGGCTCAGCCGTTCGGCGACCTCATGGCCGAGGCCTGCGAGCTGCGCGCCCGCGGCCACGGGCAAACCATCAGCTACTCGCCCAAGGTGTTCATTCCCCTCACCCAGTTGTGCCGGGACACCTGCGGGTATTGCACCTTCGCCAAGGCCCCGAGCCGGGTGAAGGCCCCGTATCTGCGGCCCGAGGAGGTGCTGGCGACCGCGGAGGCAGGCGCGCGTGCGGGCTGCCGCGAAGCGCTGTTCACGCTCGGCGACAAGCCCGAACTCCGCTATGCGGCGGCGCGCGAAGCCCTGAGCGCACTCGGCTACGCCAGCACGACCGACTATCTCGTCGCCATGTGCGCGCTGGTCCATCGCGAGACCGGACTGCTCCCGCATGTGAACGCCGGAGTGATGCCGGACGACGAGATCGCAGCCCTGCGCGCCGTCAGCGCCTCGCAGGGCATCATGCTGGAGAATGTCTCCGAGCGGCTCTGCGCACGCGGACAGGCGCATTTCGGCTCGCCCGACAAGGAGCCGCGCGTGCGTCTGGCGATGATCGCCGCCGCCGGCCGCCTTCGCGTGCCGTTCACCACCGGCATCCTGATCGGCATCGGCGAGACCAGGCTGGAGCGCATCGCCTCCCTGCTCGTGCTGCGCGACCTGCACGACGCATACGGGCACCTGCAAGAGGTGATCATCCAGAACTTCCGCGCCAAACCGTCGACCCGCATGGCGGGCGCGGCCGAGCCGGACCTTCCCGATCTCATGTGGACGATCGCAGCCGCGCGGTTGATCTTCGGCCCAGGCATGAACATCCAGGCGCCGCCGAACCTGAGCAGCGAGGATTTCGGCCGGCTGCTTGACGCCGGCATCAACGACTGGGGCGGCGTATCGCCGGTGACGCCGGATCACGTCAATCCGGAAGCGCCCTGGCCCGAATTGGAGCGGCTGCGGCAGGTCACGGAAGCACGCGGCTTCGATCTCGTGCAGCGGCTTGCCGCCTACCCGGCCTACGTCAACGCGCCGAGCCATTGGGTCGATCCCAAGATGCAGGCCGGCGTGCTTCGCCATGCCGATGCGCAAGGGTTCGCACGCGACACGGACTGGTCGCCGGGCACGTTGATCCCCCTGCCCGGCCGCCGCAACGCGCCGCGCTCCAACCGCAGGCTGCAGCATCTGATCGGCGCGGCCTCGGCGGGACGTCGGCTGTCCGAGAAGGAAATCGTCGACCTGTTTTCCGCACGCGGTGGTGAGGTCGAGGACATCTGCACCGCGGCCGACGCGCTTCGCCAATCCAGCAGTGGCGACGTCGTGCGCTACGTCGTCAACCGCAACATCAACTACACGAACATCTGCTCGTACCGCTGCCGCTTCTGCGCGTTCTCCAAGGGCAAGACGGCCGAGTCCCTGCGCGGCCAGCCCTACGACGTGACGCTGGACGAAATCGGC
>CAYVBN010000074.1:0-3016 GCA_964449645.1 uncultured Hyphomicrobiales bacterium | reverse complement strand
ACTGATAACCCTACGGAATGCTCAGGTCCGCCGCATCTCCTGGGTCCGTGGGGTTCGGCCGGTTCGGGAGCGGTGCGAGTGGCCTCCTCATGACGCCGCTCCCGACCGGCCACCTTTCTGTCACGCAATCTTCACGTGATTTTCCGTTGGAAGTAGCATTTTACCTCCACCGGAGGGCAGTTCAGCCCCTTCCGGGCAGGCCGTCCGGACGCGGCCTGAACGGAAGAAGCAATGATGTGATGGAAAAGCGCCGAAGATAGAGCGCGCGCGAGTCACGACGCTCGCCGCGTCACTTGATCTTCGTTTCGCGAAACTCGACGTGCTTCTTGGCGACCGGGTCGTACTTCTTCTTGACCAGCTTGTCGGTCTTGGTGCGCGAGTTCTTCTTCGTCACGTAATAGAATCCGGTGTCGGCGCTCGACACCAGCTTGATCTTGACGGTGGTGGCCTTCGCCATGGCGTCGTCCTCGATGGAGTAGGGCGTTGGTCCGCGATCTTGCGGCGAACCTAACGGCAAGGGAAGAAAAGTCAACCGATGCGCGTGACGGCTACACGCGTTGCGCGAAGGTGTGATCGCTCCGTGCACATGGCGCATAGCCGAAGGCGTCATGCGCCGACCTTCGGCGAGGCAGATATGGCGCAACACGCTTCGCTGTTGCGCCCCACCACGCTGCATCTAGAACACGAACGCAGTTCAAGTCACAGCATCTCGCGCGTGAAGCGGCCGCGCACCATCCGGTAGAAGGGAACCTGCGCGTCGTGGCTGAAGCCGGCGGCGATGCGCGCCTCGAGCTCATCGAGAACGACATGCGTGATCGATGGCAGGTCGAGCCGCTTGGCTTCACCGAGCGGCACCCACACGAGCTCGACCAGCTCGGAATCGGGGCCGACGATGCCGTCGACGCGGTGCACGATGGCGCGCGTGTCGGCGGAGAAGAAGCGCGTGTCGAAGCGTTTCGGCCGGCGCGGCGGCGTGATCGCGCGCGCGATGAAATGCAGGCCGGCGAGATCGGGTTGCACGCCGAATTGCGCGAACTGGGCCCAGGGTCCGCTCGCGCCGCGAACCTGCGATGCCTTCACGCCGAGCATCAGCCCGGTTTCCTCGAACGTCTCGCGGATGGCGGCGAGCACCATCGCCCGCGCACGCTCGCGGTTCGGCCGCTTCACGCTCTGCATCAATCGCGCCTCGACCCGGGCGTCGAGCGGGGTCGCGGAACTCATGTGCCGGTCGAACGGTTCGACGCGCCCGCCCGGAAAGACGAACTTGCCCGGCATGAACTTGTGGCCGTCGTGACGGCGTCCGAGCAGGATCTGCGGCACCGGGCCCGAGCGATCGATGAGGATCAAGGTCGCAGCGTCGCGCGGCCGGCTGTTGGGGAAGGACTGGTCGCGTGACGCCTCGGTGAGGCGCTGGATGAAATCCGCTGCGTGCGTGTTCATCGGCCGATGTCCGGAGCGTTGAGCATGTAGGTGCGGTTGGCCGGAATGGGTTGCAGCGCCGGCTCGGATTCGGACGCGATCTCGCCGAAGCCATGCATGTAGTGCGCCCATTGCCAGGCGACGATCGCGCCCTTGATCGGCTGCAGCAGCCCGAGCGCGAGCCCAAGCGTCAGCGGCAGCCACATCAGGGCATGCAGCCAGTAGGGCGGGGCGAAGGCCGTCTCGACCGAGAGCGAGAGCGGCACCACGATGTGGCCGGTGATGAGGATGACGAAATAGGCCGGCGCGTCGTCGGCACGGTGATGGTGCAGCTCCTCGCCGCAGACATCGCAGCGGTCGGCAACCTTCAGGAAAGCCCGGAATATTCGTCCTTCGCCGCAGTTCGGACAGCGGCCGCGAAAGCCACGGCTGAGAGCCTGCATGCCATCGCGCAGCGGCAGATCGGTGAGGCTTGTCATTTTCTTGTCCGTACCTTCTTACGACCGTGCCGACGGGAATGGGCCCGGTGACTGTTGTGCTTTGGCTCGCGCCGCTCCGGGCGGGGCCGGTCCGGCTTGCCGCGCTTCGTGCGGTGCCTCTCATAGCGCCCTTCGGAGAGAAGTTCGAATCGAAGGGCGCCCGCGACTGGCGCGGCCTCGACGAGGCGCACCGTGACGGGATCGCCGAGCCGGTAGGTTTCGCCGCTCTCGTCGCCCACCAGCGCGTGCTGGCGCTCATGGTAGCGAAAATACTCGTTGCCGATCGTCGCCGCCGGAATGAAACCGTCGGCGCCGGTACCATCGAGCTTCACGAACAAGCCCGCGCGCACCGCGCCCGAAATTCGGCCTTCGAACGTGGCGCCGATGCGATCGGCGAGGAAATGGGCGATCAGCCGGTCGACGGTCTCGCGCTCGGCCGCCATGGCCCGGCGCTCGGCGGCCGAGATGCGGGCCGCGATTTCGCCCAGCGAGGCCGCGTCTTCCTTGTCGGGCAGGCCGTCGCGTCCGAGGTTCAGCGCACGGATGAGCGCGCGGTGGACCACGAGATCGGCGTAGCGGCGGATCGGCGAGGTGAAATGGGCGTAGCGGCGCAGGTTGAGGCCGAAGTGGCCGTAGTTTTCGGACGAATATTCGGCCTGCGCCTGGGTCCGCAGCACGATCTCGTTCACCAGCGTTTCGCTGTCATGGCCTTTCACGCGCGCGAGAATGCGGTTGAACGCGGCCGGCCGTAGCGCGCCGCTGCGCGGCAGCGAGATGTCGAGCGTGGCGAGGAATTCCCGCAAGGCTTCGAGCTTGTCGAGGCTCGGCTCGTCGTGCACCCGGTAGATGAGCGGCGTGCGCATGCGTTCGAGCGTCTCGGCCGCCGCCACGTTGGCGAGGATCATGAACTCTTCGATCAGCCGGTGGGCATCGAGCCGCTCGGGCGTGACCACGCGGTCGACGGTGCCGTCCGGCTTGAGCAGGATCTTCCGTTCGGGCAATTCGAGATCGAGCGGGCTGCGTTCGGCACGCGCGATCTTCAGCGCCCGGTAAGCGCCATAAAGCGGCTCGAGCACCATCGGCAGCAGCGGCGCGGTCGCTTCGTCCGCCCGGCCGTC
>CAYVBN010000073.1:0-14283 GCA_964449645.1 uncultured Hyphomicrobiales bacterium | reverse complement strand
TGGTGGCGCTCGACAAGTCGCGTCGCGATTCCCAGGCGCCGGAGCGCTACGGCGCGGTCGTCACCTACGATCTCGATCTCACGCGCGACAGCGCGGTACCTGTTCTCGGCAACAGACCGCCCGAAACCGCGCGCAGCCACGGAGGAGCCCATTGATGATCGTGGATCACCGAACGAAAACGAGCCGCCACGCCGGATCGCTTCCGCCGCCCGCACGCGTGCGCCGGCATCATCCGGACTTCGACCGCATGAAGACGCAAGGCTGGAAAAGCCTCGATGCCGAAGGCAAACTCGCGGAGGACGGCTGGCGCAGGGAGCAGAAATGGGCGCTCGATATGGGGCTCCCAGGTGCCGACAGTCTGTCGGACAAATCAATTCCGACCTTCGCGCGCGGCGAGCTGCCGCATTTCGCCGGAATCAATACTTTCCTCAAGGCTCCCTACGTCGAGAACGTGCGGGACGTGGCCAAGTACGACGCCGCAGTGCTCGGCATTCCGTTCGATTCGGGCACGACCTATCGGCCCGGAACGCGCTTCGGACCGCAGGGGATCCGCCGCATCTCCGCGCTCTATACGCCGTACAACTACGAGCTCGGAGTCGACCTGCGCGAACAGATGACGCTTTGCGATGCCGGCGACGTGTTCACCATTCCGGGCAACCTGGAAAAGAGCTTCGACCAGATCACGCGCGGCGTATCTCACGTCTTCTCCTCGGGCGCGTTGCCGCTGATGCTGGGCGGTGATCACTCGATCGGCTTCCCGTGTGTGCGCGGCATCGCCCAGTGCACGTCGAGGCGGATCGGCATCATCCACTTCGACCGCCACATCGACATCCAGGAAAAGGATCTCGATGAGCGCATGCACACGACGCCCTGGTTCTGGGCGACCAACCTGCCCAATGTTCCGCCGCAGAACCTGGTGCAGCTCGGCATTGGAGGCTGGCAGGTGCCGCGCTACGGCGTGCAGGAGGCGCGCAAGCGCGGCACCAACGTGCTGACTATTGCGGATATCGAGCAGTTGGGGCTGGAAAAGGCAGCCGAGATCGCGCTCGAGCTTGCCTGGAAGGATGCCGACGCGGTCTATGTTTCCTTCGACGTCGATTCCGTCGATTGCGGATTTGTGCCGGGCACGGGCTGGCCGGAGCCGGGCGGCTTCCTGCCGCGCGAGGCGCTGAAGCTGCTGGGCCTGGTGGCCGCGGAGGGCCTGTGCGGACTTGAGGTGGTCGAGGTCTCGCCGCCCTACGACACGTCCGACATCACCGCGCTGCTGGGCGTGCGTGTGGTCGTCGAGGCGTTGGGGTCCCTGGTCGCGCACGGCAAGCTCGGCAGCCACCGCAGGCTGATCGACAAGCCGGTGGCGTATTGAGGTTCGCCATGCACCGCGGACACGATCACGGAGAGTTCGAGGGCGGCACAGCGGGAGCCGGCCACAATCACGCGCAGCCGCGCCTCTCGGCGGCCCAGTGGCAGACGCCACATCTGCACCGTGTCGGAGATTCCGAGACGCAGAGCGAGCCGGATCTCGATCTGGTGGAGATGGCTTTCGTTGAAGGGTTCGCGGTCGCCAGCGACCCGGTCAGCTTTCTGCGCCTCGCAGGCATTCCCTTCGAGGCCTCGGATTGCGAGGGTCGCCGGTTTGTATTGCTGCGAGTCGAAGTCGATATGACGACCGACGTCGGCGCATTGATGCCGCATCTGGGTGGCGCCAGCATGCGCTACGACCCTTTGCCGGCATCGATGATCACGCGGCGGAGAAAACTCGCCTTCATTTACTTCGACGGCAGTGCGCCCCGGGCGTTCAGGCTCGCGCAGACGAGGGAACTGCAGCCGCGCCGGGACTGATCGAATGCGGTCGACAGTCCAAGACGATGGAATTCACAGGGTGCTCTGCCTTCGGATTGTTTTCTGCGATTCTGAAGGTTGTGCGTATGGCAGCGAACATCGAGCTCGGCATCCGAGGACGCGCCGGTATCGGTCCCCTCAGGGAGCCAGCTAACGCACCCGGCATCCGTGATCTAGGCCGGCAAGTCGCTTAATTTGCGGGTTCGCTTTGACGCCGGGCCGCGTCCGTTTGCGTCATCATCGGATGAAATAGAGTTTCCGGGGGATATGATCGAGGCCTCACGGCACGTTTGGACCAGATCCTCCAGGGCCCCCGCATTCGGATGGAGCAGGCGAGGGTCGGTACTCACGAGGGTAATCGCAGCCTCAACCTCATTCTGCCAGTTGAGGACCGGCGCACTAACCGAATAATGGCCAGAGATCAGCAGCTTGTCCGTTGCGTATCCGTCGCGGCGAATCTTCTCCCGAAGCTTTTGCACGCCACCCAGTGTCGGTTCGAGATCCGGCCAGCGCAACCCGAGAGCTTTAGCTTTCCGCAATTCCTGATCGAGCTGGGGCCTGATGACGCTCTCTTCCGCATATCCGAGGAAAACACGGCCGCTTGCAGAATTGAGCAGCGGCATGCTTGTTCCAAGCCCGAGAGAGGAAATGATCACGCGCGGATTGCGTTGCCATCGCACGATCACGGGACCATTCGTGCCCCAAACCGCCAACAGCGCAGCAGCCGTTGTCCGTTCGGCGAGATCCTCAAGCCGGTCCGCGGCGCGGTTCACAATTTCAGCACGGGCCATCGCGGCGAGCCCGAGCTCGACGGCTCCTTTGCCGAGTTCGTAACGACCGGAACGATGCTTGGACACCAGGCCGACGTTGACAAAGCTGGCAAGGTAACGATGGACCTTGCTCATGGGCAGCTTCGTCAGATTCGACAGTTCCGTCAGACTCACGGGATGATCGAATCTGGCCAGACTGGTCAGAACAACGAGCGCAGCATCGAGTGATTTGATGCTCGAGCGGAGGGGCGGCGCGCCCGTCCGCCCGAGTTGCTTATTTTTCGGTTGACCCATCTCGTCTCCCCCAGCGCCGCGCACGTTCCGTTACAGAAATCTCTGAACCTGTTGCGGCAGTGTCGCATGCCGATGCCGATCAAGGTTCGCCGATTCGATAATGCGCGAACGCCGAGAACTCAAGGTGAATGGTCGTTCTAACGGAAACGTATGACCGGATTCCCACCGGCTCCCTCGGGAGCAAGCACGGTCACATTGGAGTCACTCCAGCCTTTTTGATGAGCTCGCCCATCCTCTTATACTCGGCAGCAATGCTGGCGGCCGCCTCTTCCGGGCTGTTGGCGATGACCTCGAGATTCATTGTCTTAAGATTTTCCTGCACCGCCGGCGTCTGCATCAGCTTCACGATTTCGCGGTTCAGTAGCTTTATTATATCTGGAGGCGTGCCGGACGGGGCCAGGATCACGTGTGCGGAATCTATCACGAAGCCAGGGACGCCCCCCTTCTCGCTGAAAGTCGGAGTATCAGGAAAGAGCGAAAGCCGGGAGGCGCTGGTCTCGGCCAGAAGCTTCAGCGAGCCATTGCGGATATTTGGGACCGTTGCGCCGCCGTCGAAGAACAAATCAACCCGGTTGGCCATAAGGTCAGGGATGATTTCGCTGGTCCCCTTATAGGGAACCTCGGTGACAGATACGTTGGCCATCAACTTCAGCATCACGCCGGACATGTAAGAGGTGGTGCCGATCCCCTGTGAGGCGAGCGACACTTTGCCGGGATTCGACCTGAGATAGGCCAGAAGGTCGGGAACATTGTCGGCCGGGAACTTCTTGCCGGACACGAGCAGGTTGGGGATGCGGGCGAGCTCGGCGATCGGCACGAAATCGCGAAGCGGATCAAACGGAATAGATTTGTAGATGTGCGGGTTGGTGTGCAAAGTCCCGCCGTTCGTGACCAGCAAAGTGTAGCCGTCAGGCGGAGCTTTGGCCACCGTAGCCGCTCCGAGATTGCCTCCTGCACCGGGCCGATTTTCCACGATCGTCGTCCAGCCCAGCGAGTTCGACAAGCCGTTGGCGACGATGCGGGCGATAAAGTCCACCCCGCCTCCGGCCGCGAAGTTCACCACGATGTGGATGGGTCTCGAAGGGTACTTGGAGCCCTGGGAAAAAGCTTCGCGCGAGCCAGCGGTCAGCACTGCCCACGAAAGCAGGACGGCGAAGCCACTTGCGACTGCAACCCTCAGACGCGGTGGCCAGATGGAGCCTGCCGACATTTCACATCCTCCCAATTCGCATTCTACATTGCATACTATGCAAGTCATTGCATATGGTGTAAAGTGCACGACAAGCGGTGAAGCAAGCTGCCGCGTGCGTCGAAGCCACTCGGCGTCGCGTGCATCGTGCCTGATGAGGGAGGAGAGCCGTGGTGGAATTGACCCGCACCCGATCGCGCGAGCCGGAGCCCGGCAGCGAATCGAACTACGCGTTCTGCATGAGAAGAACGAATGAGAACCTGGAACGCGGAATGAACGGCCGCGTCGTGATCAAGGGTTCAGAACTCGAATGGGAGACGAACCAGCAGGGCTTCCTCAAATATTATCTCATGGGCAACAAGAACCCTGAGGCCGCGCTTCACGACTGGCAGGTGTTTGTTCATGACATCAGAAAGGGTGCCGGAAAACATCGCCATCAGGGCGGGCTGGTGCTTTTCATCCTGGAAGGCAAGGGCGCGACGGAGTGTAATGGGGAGATCATCGAGTGGGAGAAGGGCGACTGCGTGTTGTTGCCGTTGCATCCCGACGGGGTCGAGCATGCCCACTACAATCGCGGTTCGGAGCCCACGAAGTGGCTGGCCTTCATACATTGGCCGATGTGGGACTATGTGGCGAGCGAGCTGGTGCAGACTCGCGTGAATGAATCCTTCAAGGCGGGCGGCTGATCTCTGGATCACGGCAAGTAAAGTCTAAAAGCGTGGGAGGCGCGAGGTGGCGGAGAAGCAAAGCCATACTGACCGAAGCCGAATGGAGTGGCTGCTCGACCAGAGGCGGGGGCGTAACCTGTGGGATGAGCTGCTCGAACTGCGCGATCAGCAGCGCAGGGACGTCGAACGATCGGTGTGGCTCATCAAGGGGAAAGACCTGCCCGAGGAAAACAACAAGCAGGGTCTGATGCGCTGGTACATGCATCCCCTGTTGCGGGACACCTGCATCAATACGCTGCAGCTCTTCGTGCAGACGATTCCGCCGGGCAGTCGCAGTGGCCGGATTCATCATCCCGGAGACCAGGTAATCTACGTTTGGGAGGGGCGCGGCTACACGGTCATGGATGGCCAGAAGCACCACTGGTCCGCACATGACCTCGTGCAAATCCCGCTGCGCGTGAAGGGCGTGACCGTCCAGCACTTCAATGCCGATCCGGACAACAAGGCCGTCCTGGTCTGTTGCGAGCCCAATCAGGTCCACTCCGCCTTCGTGGACCGCGGCAGCGGATTCGAGCAGCTGGAAGTCTCGCCCGATTACAAGGCCGGCTGAAAGGAGCGGGAGAGTTTCTGGAATGCACATCCAGCTCACTGTGGACCGGACAAAATCAGAGTTGGCCAGCTCCATAAGCAAAGGTCTTGTCCACCTCGATCCGAAAATCATGGAGAAGTACCGACTGCGAACGGACGAGGTCGTCCTGCTCAGCAGTCGGTCGGCGAAGTATCCCATACCGGCCCGGATCGGCGCGTCATTGCCGGACGACCGTGGTACCGGCCTCGTTCGGTTGGACAGATTCCTTCGCAGTGCCGCCAGGGCCAGGGTCGGTCAGCGGATCGAGATCCAGACAGTGGGTCCTGTGCCGGAGCTGGAAAGCCTGACGCTGACGCCGCCGATCGACGTGAGCACGGCACACGAACTCGTCTCACACCTGACCGGCAGCCTCGCCGAAAGCCGTATTCCGCTCGGACGAGGTTCGATCGCCTATGCGACGTTCAAAGGGTCCGTGGCCGGGACGACTTACCGGGTCGTCGATTGCAAGCCCGACATCGGGATCGTCGGCGAACACACCAAAATTCACCTCGAGACGCCGTCGGGCGGCGGCTTCAAGGCTGACGAAGCAATCACGTTCGAGGAAGTCGGAGGACGCCAAGGCGAGATCAAGCTCGTTCGCGAACTCGTCCAGCTGCCGCTCCAGTCTCCGCAGATCTATCGCCAGATCGGCATCCTTCCGCCGCGCGGCATAATTTTTTATGGCCCTCCGGGAAGCGGCAAAACTCATCTCGCCCGTGCGATCGCCAATGAGGTCGATGCCGGATTTTACTACATCAACGGTCCGGATGTCGTCGGCACGATGTACGGAGAGACCGAAGCCAACCTGCGCAAGATTTTTGCCGAGGCGGCACACCATGCTCCTTCGATCGTCCTCATCGACGAGCTCGACGCCATAGCGCCGCACCGCGACAAAGCAGGAGCCCAGTCCGATGTGCGCATGGTCACGCAACTGCTCTCCCTGCTGGACGGGTTGATGAAAGTTGACGGACTGGTGGTCATCGGCACCACCAATCGGGTCGACGCGGTCGATCCGGCGTTGCGCCGGCCGGGCCGCTTCGATCAGGAGATCTTCTTCGGGCCGCCAGGGGCGGAAGGCCGGCTGGATATTCTCAGGATTCACGCACGCGAAATGCCGCTTTCGCCCGAGGCGGCCGCGTATCTGTCGCACGTCGCATCGGTCACGCACGGGTTCGTCGGGGCCGACTTGATGGAGCTGTGCCGTGCGGCAGGATTGAGCGCGCTGCGGCGAAACTACGGGACGTTCATGGATCATCTTGCGGCGTTCCGGATCCGGGACGACGCGCTGGAGGTCATCCCTGGCGATTTCGACGATGCGCTGACCAAGGTCCGGCCGTCGGCCATTCGGGAGTCATTCGTCTCCGTTCCCGACGTGTCTTGGGATGACGTGGGCGGACTCGCCCGCGTCAAAGAGCAACTGCGGGAATCGGTCGAGCTGCCGATAAGGCAACCGGACGTGTTTCGAAAGGCCGGGATCACGCCACCGACCGGAGTTCTGCTTTACGGCCCTCCGGGAACCGGAAAGACACTCATCGCCAAGGCGCTTGCGAAGGCAAGCGGGGTGAACTTCCTACCTCTCGATGGCCCCGAAGTATTCACAAAATGGCTCGGCGAATCGGAACAGGCAATTCGACAGATCTTCCGGGTGGCCCGGCAGCTCGCGCCGGCAATCATCTTCTTCGACCAGCTTGACGCGCTTGCGCCGCTGCGTGGCGCAGAATCCGGCTCACGCACAACGGAACGGGTGGTCAATCAGCTGCTTGCCGAGATGGATGGACTGGAAGCGACGCGCGGCGGAGTAACCGTGATTGCCGCGACAAACCGGATCGATCTGGTGGATCCCTCGGTGCTGCGGTTGGGGCGGCTCGGCATGCATCTCTCGATCCCGCTGCCAGACCACGGCGATCGCATTTCGATCTTCCAGATAGAGGGGAGATCGGTCGAGTTCGAAGAGGACCCTTCGCGGCTGTTTGCCCGACTGGCGGACGAAACCAATGGCTGGTCCGGTGCGGACATCCACGCGTTGTTCACGCAAGCCCGCATGAACGGACTGAAGCGGGCCAGGTATCAGCAAGCCGTGCCTCTTATCGAGAAGGACTTCACAGCCGCTCTACGCCGGGTGCTCGACTCTGAGCTCAGCTCCAGGCTTGCACCCAGCTCAGTGGCCTATTGACCGGAGCCGGAATCAAATATGTCGGTTCTTTCTGCCTTTATCTGTACGGCGTGTGGAACTCAGTTCACGCCGTCCGCTCATCAGCCCTCGAGCTGCCCGATCTGCTGCGACACGCGGCAATTCGTGCCGCCTTCGGGGCAGGCGTGGACGACGCTCGAAGACCTCGGCCGACGCTACTGCAATTCTTATCGGCAGCACGAACCGGACCTCATAGGTATCGGCACGGTGCCGCAGTTCGCGATCGGACAGCGCGCATTGCTCCTGCGGACGCCTGCCGGAAATTTCCTCTGGGATTGTATTCCGTTGCTCGATCGCGCCACCGTCGAGATTATCAAGGGGCTCGGGGGACTTGCCGGAATAGCGATTTCCCATCCGCACTATTACAGCACGATGGTCGAGTGGAGCCACGCGTTTGGTGGCGTACCGATCCATCTGCATGCCGCCGATCGTGCGTGGGTTATGCGACCGGATCCGGTGCTGAAATTTTGGGAGGGCGACATGCTGAAACTCGCCGACGGCGTCGTCCTCATTCGTTGTGGCGGACATTTCGCCGGCGGGACCGTGCTGCACTGGGCCCAGGGCTCCGGAGGGCGCGGCGCACTCTTGTCCGGAGACATCGTCATGGTGGTCGGCGACAGGAAATATGTCGGCTTCATGCGGAGCTATCCGAATTTGATTCCATTATCCGCGGCATCGATCGAACGCATCGGTGCGGCCCTCGACCCGTTCGCGTTCGAGGCGATCTACGGGGCATTTTTCGACCGCAATATCGCCACGGGGGGGAAGGACGCGGTTCGGAGGTCTGTGCAGCGATACCTCGCGGTCATTCGTGGGGATGGCAGCGACGAACTGCAATAGACGAACTGCAATCGACGAGCGACCGATGTCACGTCTCGAGCCACTTCGCCTGGAAGAACTCACTCCGGAGCAGGAGCGTCTCTATCACCACATTGTGGGAACGCGGGCGAAAGGGCTCGACGGGCCCTTCGGGATATGGCTCCGGGTCCCGCGCATCGGCGAGCCATGCGAGAAACTTCAGAATGCCTTCAGGCTGTCTGGCGCACTCGATCGACGGTTGGCGGAGCTGTTGATTCTGTTGGTCGCGCGCGAATGGAGCTCGCAGTACGCTTGGTACCTGCATGAAAAGCTTGCGCTGACGTCCGGACTGAGCACGGAGATTGTCGCGGCCATACGGGACTGCAGGCGCCCTCGTGCAATGCGGCCCGATGAGCAGGTCGTCTACGACTTCGTCACTGAACTGCTGTCCACAAAGACGGTTCAGCCCGAATCGTATGAGCAGGCCTCACGGCTGTTGGGCACGGAAAAACTGATCGAAATGGTCGGAGCGGTCGGATTCTATGCCATGGCCTGCATGACGTTGAATGTGTTTGACGTGCCGATCCCGGCCGACGCAACGCCGTTGCGATGATCGAGGGT
This sequence comes from uncultured Hyphomicrobiales bacterium, assembly GCA_964449645.1. Lineage (GTDB taxonomy): Bacteria > Pseudomonadota > Alphaproteobacteria > Rhizobiales > Xanthobacteraceae > CAYVBN01. The sequence goes on along the minus strand of CAYVBN010000073.1, from coordinate 5,285 downwards.
GAGGGGAGGATCGCGGCGCCCGTCGGAGACCAGCCTGCAAGGATGAAGCAGGTGTTGGTTGCCCGGGTGCGTGCCGTGCGCGAAGGGATTCATACGCTGGAAGAGGATCGCAATGCAGCATAACGGGATGAGCCCGCTGTCGTGGGTCGACGCGACCCAGGGCGTTGTGAGCCGCGAAGTGTTCGTCAGCGACGACGTGCACAAGCTCGAAGCGGAGCGGATCTTCTCTCGAAACTGGGTCTTTCTGGCCCATGAGAGCGAGATTCCGAGGAGCGGCGACTACGTCATTCGTTCACTGGCGAACGCGCCCGTCATTGTCGTGCGCAACGATGATGGCGCCGTCCATGCCTTGCTGAACAGTTGTCGACATCGCGGCGCTCCCGTTTGCCGTTCGGACGCGGGAAACGTCCGGCGGTTCGTCTGTCCGTTTCATGGCTGGAGCTACGAGCGCGATGGAAAATTGATCACCACGACCTTCGATGATCTCCTTCCCGGAGATATGGATTTCTCCCAGTGGGGCTTGATCCGAGTTCCGCGCGTCGAGAGCTATCACGGCCTTGTTTTCGGCTGCTGGGACCCGCAGGCGCGAAGTCTCGTCGATTACCTGGGCGATTTTCGCTGGTATCTGGACGCATTCGTCGCCCGCACGCCGCGTGGCACGCAAGTCGTGGCGCCGCCTCACCGTTGGCGAGCAAAGGCGAATTGGAAAGTGGGTGCGCTGAACTTCATCGGCGACAGCCAGCATGTGATGACAACGCACCGGGGACCGCTCACCTTGGATCCTGTCCGGGCGGCGCGTTCCGGCCTGGCAAAAGGGGCCGAGCACAGCATCCAGATCATGACCAATGGCGGTCACGGCTGCACGTTCACATACCTGGCGCCGGGACTGCCGCAGGAGGCATACAATACCCATCCAACGGTATTGATGCCTCTCTATGCAGAAACACTCGATCCTGGACAATTCGACCTGCTGCATCACCTGCGGGTGGTCGTCGGCACCATTTTCCCGAATCTTTCCTTCATCGAATCGCAGGTGGGACCGGGCGAGAAAGCCATCATCATGCGGCTTTGGCAGCCCATCAGCGGGACGGAAATGGAAATTCTGAGCTGGGTCCTCGCGGAGCGGGAAGCATCCGAGGAGTACAAAGAACGAGTGCTCACGGGCGGTTTCAGGAATTTCGGAATCGCCGGGCTGTTCGAGCAGGATGATCTCGAGCTGTGGGTGTCCGCGACGGGAGCGAGCACGAGCGCCGTCGCGCGACAATTCCCATACAGCTTTCACACGGCGCTGACGGCGATCCAAAACCCTGTCGCCGACCACACGGGGCCGGGGCGGGCGTACCAGCCCATACAGTCGGAGGTGGCCCAACTCGAATTCATGCGGCACTGGGAGCAGCTGATGGGTGCAGAAGCCGGGCCACAGAAATCTTGGGGGTGAGCGGATGGCCGAGCACATGACCGAAACACTCGTCAGCCAGCAATTGTACATCGAGGTTCAGCGCTTCCTGAACCAGGAGGCCGGCTTGCTGGATCATCATAAATACAGAGAGTGGTTTTCGTTGCTGACCGACGACGCCACATACCGGGTCTTCGCGCGGGTCAATGTCGACGCAGGAGCGTCGGAGGTGGGCTATGCATTCGTCGATGAGACCCACGCCAGCCTGCGTGCCAGGGTTGAACAGATTTCCAACCCGAAGCTGACGCATGCGGAGAATCCTGCAAGTCTGACGCGACGGTTCATCTCCGGGATCGAGGTGCTTCACGATGGGGCTGACCAGTTCGTGGCGACCTCGAACATTTTGATTTATCGGAACAGGCCCAGTCTGCAGGAAGAGGGATTCTATGCCGGCGACCGCCGCGACGTCCTGCGTCGGGTCGACGGTGCTCTGCGAATCGCCTCGCGCGACGTTCGGCTCGATCAGGTCATGATTCGTGGCGCGGTCAGCACATTGTTCTAAGCGCAATCATGTCATCCGCCCGTACAGGCCGGTCGAAGGGGCCGGCACAGACATCTCCCATCAAGCTCGGTATCTCGGGCCTCGGGCTGGCGGGCAACATGATGATCCGGGCTGCCCGGAAGCATCCTCATGTCGTGCTCCATGCTGCCGCAGATCCCAAGCCGCGCCCGCGCGAGGCGTTTGCGCGCGACTTCGACGCCAAGGCATATGCAGACTTCCGCGCGTTGTGCGATGACCCGGAAGTCGAGGCGATCTACATCGCCTCTCCGCATCAATTCCATGCGGAGCAGGCCATCGCCGCGGCGGAGAATGGTAAGCACGTTGTCGTCGAGAAGCCATTGGCGCTCACGCTCGAAGATTGCGACAAGGTGATCACGGCAGCGGAAAACGCCGGCATCCATTTGATAGTGGGTCACACCCACGCTTTTGATCCGAATATTCGCGCTGTTCGCAGTCTGGTGCGCAGCGGCGACGTCGGCCGGCTGGGGATGATCCTGAACTTCAACTACACAGACTTTCTCTGTCGACCACGAACGCCGGACGAGCTCGATACCGCAAAGGGCGGTGGAATCACCTTCAATCAGATGGCGCACCAAGTCGAAATCGTGCGCCAGATCGGCGGGGGCTTGCTCCGCGGCGTGCGCGCGAATGTGGGGGCGCTTGACCCGCTGCGTCCGACAGAGGGGAACTGCACCGCATTTCTCGAGTTTGAGAGCGGCGCGGTAGCCACGATAATTTACAGCGGCTACGATTTCTTCGACAGCGATGAGTTTCACGACTGGGTCGCCGAGGGCGGTCAGCCGAAGCAGCGTGGTCTCTGGGGACGGACGCGCAGGACGGTGATGCAGGGCAAGGTGCCGGAAGCGGAATTGCACCAGCAGTTCGCTTACGGCGAACGGGTCCTGCCGCCGGAACAGCCGCATCTTCCGCATTTCGGCATAACGATCATCACCTGCGAGCGTGGCGACATCCGTATCACGCCGGACGGTCTCGCGCTCTATGGGCTCGAAGGGCGGCGCGATCTTCCGGTCCCGATGGGAACCGGCCGGCCGGGTCATGGAGATGTTCTCGACGTTCTTTGGGCGGCATTGAGAGACGGAGTCCGTGACTTCCATGATGGGCGTTGGGGCAAGGCGACGCTCGAAGTGATTCTGGCCATTTTGAAATCGGCACGGGAGCACCGTGAGGTCATCCTGTCGGAACAAGTGCCGTGTCCGTAGGAACCTCTGGCGGGCATTTCATCGATGCCCTCCAGGGCGACTGCCTCATCCCGGTCCCGCCGCATCTTTCGCCATTGCGAATGGATTTGCACCCGCGGCAGCCATATGGCCGTAGGATTTGACGCGAAAGGGCTGTGCTGGCCGTTTGCTGGTGAGGTTAGGAATGGTCCGGACCGGTACCAACGAGCTTGTCAAATCTGCGGGACGCGCGGTCCAGATCCTGGACCTCTTTCAGCGGTTGCGCCGTCCGCTCAGCGTGATGCAGATCGCCAGCAACCTCGAGTGGCCGGCATCGAGCACCTTCGAGGTGGCGCAGACGCTCGTCGCGCTCGGCTTTCTCAGCCAGGACCAGGCCTACCGAACCTATTTTCCATCACGACGCGTTGCGCTCCTGGGCGATTGGCTCTCGAACTCGATATTCCTGGAAGGCAACAGCACCAAGATGATGATCGAGCTCAGCGATCGCACCAAGGACACGATCATTCTTGCGGTTCGCAACGACGACAAGATCGAGATTGTCGACGCCATCTCCTCGACGACGGATCTCAAGCGCGGCACCCGCCGCGGCGACGTGCGCAGCGTGACCACCACGACGCTTGGCCACACACTGCTCGCGAGCTATGAGGACGCTTTTGTCGAGAAGCTGGTTCGCCGCATAAACGCCTATCAGCAGACCGACGACGAAAAAGTCCCGATGTCGGAACTCAGACCCATTCTCCGCGAAATCCGCCAGCAGGGATACGCCTATACGGAGCGCAGCCCGTTCAGGAACGGTGGTCTCGTCGCCATGCTGTTGCCGGCGCCGGCACACGAAGACCGCATGGCGGTCGGCATCGCCGGACCGCTCGAGAGAATTCGCTCGCGCCGCATGGAGCTCGTACGCATCCTGCGCGAGACGATCCGGAAATACACAAAATAACCTCCTGACTCATTCGGATCGGCGAAAGCTTCGCCGTTCCGCCGCGCGTGCGTTGTCATGCGCCCTCAGCCGAGCCTACGCTGAAAATCTCGCAGCGTAAGCGCTGCGCAGCAATCAGTTCAGCGTCTCGGCTGGAGAGGGGATGAGCAGGTTTGGTATCGGCCAAGCGGTTCGGCGTGTCGAAGACCGTCGTTTCTGCACTGGCAGAGGGCAATATGTCGACGACATAGATCTGCCGCGGCAATGCCATGGCGCGCTCGTGCTGTCGACCCATGCGCACGCACGGCTCGTGGGTATCGACGTGTCGCGCGCACTCACGGCCGACGGTGTCATCTGCGTCCTGACCGGTGCCGACGTCGTCGCCGAAAAGCTCGACGGCATTCGACCGCGCGTCCTGCCGGAGAAGACTGCATACCTGACGGCGCGCCCGTTGCTCGCTGTCGACCGCGTGCTTCATGTTGGCGATCGCATCGCCATGGTGGTCGCCGAGACCGCGATGCAGGCCGCCTTGGCGGCGGATCTGGTCACTGTCGCATACGACCCGCTGCCGGCCGTCGTCGATGTCGAGGATGCGGTGCGCGACGGTGCGCCGAAGTTGTGGGGAGACTGCCCGACCGGGAACATCTCGTTCACGCTGCGCTATGGCAGCGTCGAGGCGACCGAGGCCGCCTTTGCGCGCGCGGCGCACATCGTGTCGCTGCGCCTCAGGAACAACCGCGTGGCTGCCAACCCTCTGGAGCCGCGCGCCGCGATCGGCCGTTTCGACGCCGCCGACGAGAGCTACACGCTGTTCACGTCGTCGCAGAACCCGCACGGCGCGCGCACTGTTCTGGCGGAGGTGTTCGGCGTGCCCGAGACAAAGATCCGGGTGGTCTCGCCGGACGTCGGCGGCGGCTTCGGCATGAAGAGCTGGATCCTGCCCGAGGAGGCCCTGCTCCTGCTGGCCTCGCGCCGCTGCGGCCGGCCGGTGAAGTGGACAGCCACGCGATCCGAGATGCTGCTCGCCGACAATCACGGCCGCGACCAGGTCGTGGACGGCGAGATGGCGCTGGATGAGCGCGGCAAGATTCTCGGCATTCGCGCGCGCGGCATGCATGCGCTCGGCGCCTATATCTACGGCGGCGGCGTCGCGCCGCTGCCGATCTCGATGCGACTCATTCCGAACGTCTACGACGTGCCGGCCGTCGA
>CAYVBN010000072.1:0-1782 GCA_964449645.1 uncultured Hyphomicrobiales bacterium | reverse complement strand
GGCGCCTTCATCGTGACGGCCGGCGTCGGCGAAGACGAGATTGCCGAACGCTTCAAGGGCGCCAATGACGATTACTCCGCCATCATGGTCAAGGCGCTCGCCGATCGTCTGGCAGAAGCCTTCGCCGAGCGCATGCACGAGCGCGTGCGGCGCGAGTTCTGGGCCTATTCGCCGGACGAGAAGCTCGGCAAGGACGAACTCGTCGCCGAGAAATATCGCGGCATCCGTCCGGCGCCCGGCTATCCGGCGCAGCCGGATCACACCGAGAAGGCGACCTTGTTCCGGCTGCTCGAAGGCGAAGCGGCGATCGGCGTGAAGCTGACGGAAAGCTATGCGATGTGGCCGGGCGCTTCCGTGTGCGGGCTCTATTTCAGCCATCCCGAGAGCCACTATTTCGGGCTCGGCAAGGTCGAGCGCGACCAGGTCAAGGATTACGCAGGCCGCAAAGGCTGGGACGTGGGCGAGGCCGAGCGATGGCTGGCGCCAATCCTCAACTACGATCCCCGACCCTCGCGCGACGCGGCGGCGTGAGGAACCTGAGCGACCGGTTCGGCGAGTATTCCTGCGCGCAGCACAATTCCCTTGAGATCTTGCCGCTGACGGGTCCCGGCTTTGCAGCGCGGTACTTCGCACCGCGCTGCGTCCGGGACGCGAGTCAACATTGGCATCGCGGCCTCGTTCCCCGGGCGCGCCGCAGCGCGTGCAAATACAAATAAGTCTGCACAATCTGCGTACGTTTGATTGCGCGATGCGGTGCAGACCCGGGGTCCACTCGGCCGGACAACAAATGCGGTCCGCGATCCCACGTTCGGAACCTAAGTCCAAAGCTCAAATTTCTGATAGCCTTGAGGGAGGTGAACAGAGGGGGACGACATGCGTACATTGTGGGCGATTGCGATCGCATTGCTTGTCGCGGCGCTTGGATGTCCGGCGGATGCCGCCGAGCTCAAGGTCCTCAGTGGCAATGGTGGGAAGGCGGCGGTGCGCGAACTGGCGCGCCGCTTCGAGCAAGCGAGCGGGCACAAGGTCACCGTGCACTTCGAGGTCAATGCGGCGCTGAAGCAGAAGATCGAGGCGGGCGAGCCGTTCGACGTCGCCGTCCTCAATCCGCCGCCGCTCGACGCGCTCATCAAAGAGGGAAAGATCGTCGCCGACACGCGCGCCGTCATCGGCCGCATCGGCATCGGCCTGGGGGTGCGGGCGGGCGCGCCGAAACCCGACATCTCCTCGGTCGAGGCGTTCAAGCGCACGCTGCTCGGCGCGAAGTCCGTCGCCTATCCGGGGCGGGGTGCGAGCGGCGTCTATTTTGCGAGTCTCGTCGACCGCCTCGGCATCGCGGCCGAGATGAAACCGAAGATGCGGCCGATGCCGGCGGAGGACACGGTCGAGGTCGTGGCGCGCGGCGAGGCCGATCTCGTGGTGGTCGTGGCCTCGCGCATCTATGGCGTCCCCGGCGTCGAGCTGGTCGGGCTCATTCCGAAGGAGCTGCAGACCTTCATCGGATTTGCCGCCGGCGTCGGCAGCGCCGCAAAGGAGCCGGAGGCGGCGCGCGCCATGGTTCGGTTCTTCACGGCGCCCGAGGCCGCAGAGGTCCTCAAGCCGATCGGCATCGAGCCGTTCGTGGAATGAACCGGCGGCGAAGCCGAGCACCAGATAAAAACAAACACCGGAGAGGGTCTCTCTCCGGTGTTTTCTCCAGCGGGCCGACCTCTCCGGCCCTTGATGTCATGGTGGTTCAGCTCTCGTTCTGGTCCGTCCTCAGAACGCGCCCAGCAGAATGGC
>CAYVBN010000071.1:0-7317 GCA_964449645.1 uncultured Hyphomicrobiales bacterium | reverse complement strand
GACGGACACGCACGCGCAGCTCACGCCCGTGCTCTACCGTGAGCCGAGCGTCAATCTGGGCGTCGGATCGATGCATGGCCGGCCGCCGCACCTCGTCGGAACAGCCTTTCTCGATCATTTCGGCATCGCGCCGGGCGGGCGGCTCGCCTACGCATTCACCTCGCTCGACTACGAGGAGGCGGCGCACCGCTACGGCCGGCTCGGCGGCTTCGCCCACCTCAAGACGCTGATTGATCGCCTGCGCGCGGAGGCCGGCTCCCGGCGGACGCTCCATCTCGACGGCGGCGATCTCTGGCAGGGGACCGGGCTCGCCAACCTGATGCGCGGCGCCGACATGGTCGAAGCCGCCAATCTGCTCGGCCTCGACGCGATGACGGGCCACTGGGAATTCACCTACGGCGAGGAGCGGCTGCGGCAGAACCTGAAGCGGTTCAAGGGCGAGTTCCTGGCGCAGAACGTGTTTCTCACCGAGGAGGCCGCGTTCAACGACGCGCCGGCGTTCGACGCCGCCTCGGGGCGCGTGTTCAAGCCCGCCATGGTGCGCGAGGTCGGCGGCTATCGGGTGGCGGTGATCGGCCAGGCGTTTCCTTATGTGCCGGTCGCGCATCCGCGGCGCTTCGTTCCCGATTGGACGTTCGGCCTCCGGCTCGAGGAGCTGCAGAAGCTCGTCGACGCGTTGCGCGCGAACGAGAAGGCAGATGCGGTTCTTCTGCTCTCCCACAACGGGATGGACGCCGATCTGCAGCTCGCGCAGCGGGTGCGGGGGATCGACGTCGTGCTCGGCGGGCATACGCACGATGCGGTGCCGCGCCCGACGCTCGTCGCCAATGCGGACGGGAAGACGCTTGTCACGAATGCCGGCTCGGCGGGAAAGTTTCTCGCCGTCCTCGATCTCGATCTCGCCAAGGGGCGGGTCAAGGATGTCCGCTACTATCTTCTGCCGATCTTCCCGGCGCTGCTTCCTGCGGACCGCGAGATGCAGCAGCTCATCGAGCGCCTGCGCGCGCCGTACAAGGCGCAATTCGCCGAGGTGCTGGCGACGAGCGACCGCACTCTCTACCGGCGTGGGAACTTCAACAGCCCGATGGACCAGGTGATCTGCGACGCCCTGCGGCAGGAGCTCGATGCGCAGATCGCGTTCTCTCCCGGCTTCCGCTGGGGGAATACCCTGCTCGCCGGACAGCCGATCAGCATGGAAGACCTGCTGGCGGAAACGGCGATCTCCTATCCGGAGACCTACGTGCAGGACATGTCGGGCGAGCAGATCAAGGCCGTGCTCGAGGACGTGTGCGACAATCTCTTCAATCCCGATCCGTTCTATCAGCAGGGCGGCGACATGGTGCGGGTGGGGGGCATGAACTACGCCTGCGCGCCGCTCGAGCCGGCGGGCCGCCGGATCTCCGACATGATGCTCGACGACGGCCAGCCGATCGAGGCGGGCAAAACCTATCGGGTCGCCGGCTGGGCCTCGGTCAACGAGCAGAAGGGCGCCCCGGTGTGGGAGGTCGCGGCGCGCTATCTGCGCCGCGAAAAGACCGTGAAATTGAAGCGGATCAACCGGGTTCTGCTCAAAGGGGTGGCAAAGAATCCCGGCCTCTCCGGGATGGGATGAGGCGGGACGGCGGACCCGGCAACACCCGCCGGTTCGGTGCTGTGGACCCGGTATCTGATCCGGGAAAGAATGGGCCCGAGGCTCCCGGCATCGATAGCCCATCACCTTCGCGGAGGAGATCGACCATGCATCGGATGTTTCTTGTCGCGCTCGCCGGCGCATTCCTGGCGATTTGCTCCGGCGGTGCGCGGGCGGATGCGGCCAAGCCGCACCGCATCGCCATTCAGGTCGACCAGAACGATCCGGCCGTGATGAACCTTGCGCTCAACAACGCCTCCAACGTGCTCGAGTACTATCGCGCCAAAGGCGAGGACGTGGAGGTCGAGATCGTCGCCTACGGGCCTGGGCTGAACATGCTGCGCGAGGATACGTCGCCCGTGAAAGACCGGATCAAACATCTGGCCGAGTTGAGCTTTCCGGCCGGCATCAAATTTGCCGCCTGCAACAACACCAAGCAGGGCATGGAGAAGCGGGAAGGGCATCCGATTGCGATCGTGCCGCAGGCGACCATCGTCCCCTCGGGTGTGGTCCGGTTGATGGAGCTTCAGGAGCAGGGGTGGAGCTACGTGCGCCCCTGATTGTCTGACCTGATAGGTCATCAGAAGAAATATCGGGGATTGTTGGCGCCCGAATGGTCTTTTTGGGCGCACGGACGCAATTTCGACAAACAGTTCTGGCATAAATAACGAAGCGGTCCCGTCGGTCTTGCCGTAGCGTGGTGCGTGATGAACATCCGCGAGACCATCTCCGGCGCGCTCGCGGTCTGTCGCTACGGACTGGAGCCCGCCTCACCTAAAGCTTTCCTGTTTGCTCTGGTCTGTGTTGCGGCGGCGACCGCCATACGGGCGCTGTTCGGATTCGATCCCGTCATCTCGCTGTTCGCGCCGTATTATGTCGCGGCGCTGGTCGCGACGCTCGTCGCCGGATGGGCGGCAGGCGCAACCGCCGCCGGGCTCGGGATCGTTGTGCTCTGGCTGCTGCTCGTCGTGCGGGCGGCCGGTTTCCCGTCCATCTCCTATCAGCAGACCGCGGACACCTGCCTCTACATCGTCGTCTCGGCGATCATCGTGACGATCGCGGAGCAGATTCGCGCCGCGCGCCGGCGCGACCGGGAGGAGCGGGACCGCCTTCAGCTCATCATCGAAGAGCTCGGCCACCGACTCACCAACAAGCTCGCGACCACCCAGGCGATTCTCAGGTGCAACCTCGCCGATCACCCGGAGGTCTGGGCCGCGGTTTCGGGCCGGCTCAACGCGATCGCCGCGACGGACCGCCTGATCCTCGAGGCGGCGGGCCGGGGCGCGGATCTCCGGAAAGTCCTGCACACGGAGCTCGATCCCTATGGGCCGGAACGTTCCATCCTGTCGGGCGAGCTCGTCGAATTGCCGCCACGGCTCGCCTTGCTGCTGGCGCTGGTCGTCCATGAGCTCGCGACCAATGCGGCCAAGTATGGCTCGCTCTCGGTCCCGGAAGGACGCGTGGCCGTGAGCTGGGCGCTGGCGGGCCGGCACCTGACGATCCATTGGACCGAGACGGAGGGGCCCGAGGTGCGCGAGCCGACGCGAACCGGGTTCGGAAGCAAGCTCATCCGGCGCGCACTTCAGCCATATTACGGCGAGATTCGTACGACCTACGATCCGGCCGGCATCAGGTGCGCGATCTCGCTCGTCCTGCCCGAGGCGGGCCAGGTCACGCCGGCCACCTTGCCGTCCACCGATTCCGCTCAGTCCGACGATGGAGCTCGACCCGATGATGGGGCGGTCGCCTCGCATTTCAGTGCGGCGGCCTGAGCGGCAGCGCATCCATCGCTCGGCAGGCAGCCGGCTCAAGGCGTGTTGGCCTCGAATCAAGACGCCGCCGGGCTAGCCAGCGCGATATGATGCTGTGTGTGAGGTAATGTCGCGATCGTTGTCGGAGAGCGTATGGTCCGATGGCCGCGATCGAACCGACAGGGTCCCGCCTCGCGGGCGGGACGGCGGCTCAGAAGACCAGCGTGAAGAAACCGCCAAGCGCCGATCCGGCGAGCAGCATCGACCACTCGATCGCGCCGAGTCCAAGAAGCCTGCCTTCGCTGATGACGTACGCAAACATTGCCAGTGATCCGCTGTGACCAGATGTTTCCCGTGAGAAGGAAGCTAGCAAGTCGCCCTTCATCTGGCTGTAGCAGGCGCGCCACAAGGCCGGACAATCGCGTGCCCTGGCCGTTTCCCGGCGCGGGAGTGCGATCCGCCAAGCCCGCAATGGCGCTTGAAATCGCGCTTTTAATCACGCTTGGCCGAAAGGTTAACGACCGCCGAAAGGACCTGGCGCGACGGAATGTCCCGGGTGCAAGCCCATCGGCGGACTCCGGTCAGCCCGGCTTGCGCCCGCGCTTGAGGCCCAGTTCGGCCAGGTGACGGATGGCGGCGGGCCGGCTTGGCGGCACCGGCTGGCGGGTTCGCCAGCGGTCGATGAGAGCGAGGAAATCCGCCTGGCAGCGGACCGCGACCAGCACGCCCTTGCCTGTGGACGGCGGGCGGCCTCGCTTGCGACGAATCACCTTCATGTATTGTGATTTCCCGAACTGATTCCCCGGATATTTTCTGATATCCCAAAATAATCCATCGGAAAATAGCCGAGAATCGGCGCGCAACAGAAAGGTTCGCGCTTATGGCCGCCCCGCTCGCCGCCTCGGTCGAACGCCGCCCGCTCCTCGTCGTGCCGCCGCCGCGTGCCGAGCTCGACGAGGCGGAGGCGCTTGCACAATTGCAGGCGAGCCCGGTGAAGCGGATCAGCCCGACGGAACTCGGGCGGCAATGGGGCTGGTCGAAGACCAAGGTCACCCGCCGCCTCAAGGCCTGGACCGAGGCGGGGTTGCTTCCGCCCGCGCCCGTCCGGGCGCGCCGCGGCCGCAAGGCCGACAAGCGGCTGGAGACCGACACGGCGTCTGTGCGCCCTCAGCCTTCTGTTCCAGACCCCCCGGTCGAGGCCGCCCTGGCCGAGCTGCCAGCCGATCCTGTCCCGCGCCTTGCGACCGCCGTGGCGCCTGCGCCGCGCAAGGCGTGGAGGCTGTGGCTCTCCCGCTTGCCGCGTCTCGCGAGCGGGGCCGTCCTCATCGTGGCGGCCGTGGCGATCGCGTGGTTCGGGTTGCGCATCAATGCTTGGTACGGCCAGAGCCTTGGACGCAGCGCGGAGGCGAGCACGCTCCTGGCGGGCCTGAGCATCTCGGCCGACGTCCTCGCCCTGCTGCTTCCGGCCGCCGCCCGCGCGCTCTGGCTCGATCGCCATCGCGCGGTCGCGCTCACCGCCTGGCTGCTCTGGTTCGTGACCATCGGGTGCGCGCTCCTGGCCACGATCGGCTTCGCCGCCGTGAACATCTCCGACACGACCGCCGCGCGGGACAAGCTCGCCGGCGAGGCCGGCCGTCTGCGCGTGCAGATCGAGCAGTTGCGGGCGGAACGCACGGGCATCGGCGAGACGCGGGCCGTGTCCGCGATCGAGGCGGAACTGCAGCGTGCGCAGCCGGCGGCGGCCCCGGTCTGGAAGGCGACGGCCGGCTGCACCGACGTCACCCGGCCGATCTCCGGGCAGATGTGCGCCGAGGTGTTGCGGCTACGCGAGGCCTTGGGCAGCGCGCAGCGGCGGGATGCTCTCGATCTCGATCTGCGCGCGGCGGAAGCGCGGCTCGCCGCACTGCCACCGGTCGCGGCGGCCGATCCGCAGGCCGAGACGGCGGCCGGACTCCTGCGCTGGCTCACGCGCGGCTATCTGGCGCTTGCCCCGGAGGACATCCGCATGGCGCGCGTGTTCGGAATGACGCTTTTGCCGCAACTGGCCGGGCTCGTCTTCATGCTGGCGTTCGCGCTCTGCCAGCCGGCCATGAGGCGCAAGCCGGCGCCTGCCGCCGGCGGTCCCGAGGCGTGAGCACCGCGCTTCGGCTGAAGAAGAAACCCTTGGGGGAATGCGGCCCCGGTCGGCGCCGGGGCCGCGATGTGCCTCACCAGCCGCCGCACGTGCAGGCGGGTGCCGCGTTGTAGACCGGCTGATACCCGAAGCTGTCGTACGTGGTGACGGGCTCGTACGCATAGTCCGGCTCGTACGCATAGGCCGGTTCATAGCCATAATAGTCCGGTCCGTAGGCGTAGGAGCCGTAGTACGGGCTCCCCAGTGCGAGACCGGTTCCGAGACCGAGCGCGAAGCCGCCGGCGCCCCATCCCCAGCGATTTCCATATCCCCAACGATTTCCATAGCCCAGGTTGCGGTAAGCAAACTGGCGACCAGGGAAATTGCGGCCGGTCACGTACCCACGCGCCTCACCGCGCGCGTCGCCGACCACAAAAGTTCGCCCGCTGCGCACAGAGCTGGGGCTGCTGAGTCCGGTGCGGCCCTGGGCATATACGTTGCGGAAGCCGCCGCCCCGGAAATCGCGGCCGGCCACGTAACCACGCGCCTCACCACGCGCGTCGCCGACCGCAAAAGTTCGTCCGCTGCGCACCGAACTGGGGCTGCTCAGCCCCGTGCGACCTTCCGAGCGGACATTGGCAGCCGCGTTGAAGCGGGCGCCGCCGCCCATCCGGGCACCGCCGGTGCGGGCGCCGCTGAAATGCGCGCCGCCGGCCGCATGCGCTCCGCCACGCACGTGCTGGGCTGCCGCACTGCCTGCCGCTCCGAGGCTGAGTGCGGCGGCCGCCGCGGTCATCATCAAAGTTCTGCCGAGCATAGTGACCTCCATGACTGCTGACCGGGGTCAACCGCGAGCGGACCGGGAGGTTGCTGAATTGCCCCGCGAGCTACTTTCCGTCACGGACATGTGAGGGGGCCTCCGGCGGGCGATGTGGCGCGCGTATGGGCGCGAGCGGATCCTTTGCGCGCCGCATCGCGGGGCGACACTCGTCTCCAGCCGGACGTCTACACAGGTCGGAAACCCAGGCGGCCACTGTCGTCGAGCGGCTGCGCCGAGCCATCGGCGTGCGTCGCCGCGTCTAAAAGGCCGCGCGTCGCGCACACCAGGTTCCCCACCGAAGCCATCGGGCGGTCCCGATCGGGGCTCGACGGGCGCGTGCGTCGTATCAGGTCGACCGGCGTCGCGTGTCATCTGCCGGTCGCATGGCGCGCTCCGTGAATGAACCTGGACAGGTCCGTTCCGCGTCGTTGAAGAGCTTGGCGGCGTCGGCCCACGGGCGAGGTGACCGGGCTCCACGTCTGGGCCGAAATCGCCCTGCCGCATGGGCAAGAAATTGCCTGGAACCGCGGAGTTGTTGTGCTAAGGGGGCCGGGATTCATCGGTTCGGGCTCCTCGCCGGCCCCGGTCCGACGGGCGCGAACGTCTTCTCGCGATGATCAGGGCCGCAGGCCCCGCCGGCAGGAATCGGAACGGACTGAAAATGACATCCGACAGTCACATTCGCTTTCGTCTTGTTCTCGGCCTGGCGTTCGGCATCGCGCTCGACACGGCGATCCAGCTCATCTGGAAGATCGCCGTGATCGACATTCCCGAGGCGTCCGCCGTCGACACGCTCGTCGCGGTTCTGCGGCAGCCGATGGTGTTTCTGCTCGTGTTCCTGATGTTCTGCCAATTGGTGAACTGGCTGAAGGTCCTCGATCACGCCGATCTGAGCTTTGCCAAGCCGATCACGTCCTTGAGCTACGTCTCCGTGGCCGGGCTTTCGGTGATCTGGCTCGGCGAGTATCTCCATCCGGTGCAGCTCGTCGGCATCGTGGTGGTG
>CAYVBN010000070.1:0-21319 GCA_964449645.1 uncultured Hyphomicrobiales bacterium | reverse complement strand
CCACTGGATGCCGGTCTGGTTGCGGCACGCGCCGCCGTGGCCATTGCCCCAGCCGCCCGGTGCCAAATAGGTGCGCTTCGAGGCCCATTCGCGCGCCAGGGCGCGCACGTCGCGCGCGGGAACGCCGGTCTCCGCCTCCTGCCACTCCGGCGTCTTCGGGATGCCGTCCTCCTCGCCGAGGAGATAGGCCTTCCACGTGTCGAAGCCGACCGTGCGCGTCGCGACGTAGTCCTTGTCGTACAACCCTTCCTTGATCCACACGTAGGCGATCGCCATCGCCATGGCGACCGACGTGGTCGGACGCGGCGCGAACCATTTGCCGGGCAGGAACTGCGCCGACGCGTTGTAATACGGATCGACGTGGACGACCTTGATGCCGAGCTTCGGGTTCTTGAGCCACTGCCGGCGCACGGTTCCTTCCTGCGCACCGTAGGACCCGCTGGTGGTCTCGGGATCGGCCGCCCAGAACACGATCATGTCGCAGTTCTGCAGGCAGTCCTCGACGGTACCGTATGTTTCCGACTGGCCGACGCGCAGGGTGTGTCCCCAGTGATGCACCGCGCCCCAATACCAACCTTCCCAACTGTCGGGATTGTGGTGCACGCGCGTGAAGCCGACCGCGTTGCTGAAACGGAACAGCGCGCTGAGGTAGTAGCCGATATTGCCCCACGTGTGGTGCGAGCCGTGCGACACCGCGATCGCGCCCGGACCGTGCTCGCGCTTGGCGCGCTTGATTTCACCCGCGACGAGATCGAGCGCCTCGTCCCAGGAGATGCGCACGTAGCCGGACTTGCCGCGATTCTGCGGATTGCGCGCGCCGTTCGGATCGAAGTCGACGCGCTTCATCGGATGGAGCAGGCGATCCGGCGAATAGACGATCGATTTCGCGTTCTGGCCGTGCGGCGCGAGCGTCGTCTTGCGCGGCGGCGTGAGGCGCAGGCCGCGCGCCTCGATGGTCCAGGGCTGCGGATCGGTGTCGTCGAAATCGATCGGCGTCATGCGCACGATCTTGCCGTCCTTCACGTCAACGAAGACCGGCCCGCCGTTGGTCATGTTGCAGTAACGCATGGTGCCGTCGGGCAGGCGCGTGCCGAACTTCCAGCCGGCTGTCTGGCTCATCATGATGGTCTGCGCGAACCAGTTGGCGAGATCCTCCGGTCCGTCGACCGTGAGCTTGAAGTCCTTCTGCGCGTTGATCTGGTCGAGCCAGTTGATCGGCGGCGTGAGCAGCGAGGCGCCGAGGCCGGCGTTCTTGAACGCGAGCGTTACGTCGGGTGCTTTGTGGATTCCACGACGGGAGGTGACCTTGCCGTCACGGATGGCGTACCAGCGGCCGATCTCCTCGTCCCGCGCCTTGATTTGCGCGACGAGATCGCGTT
Organism: uncultured Hyphomicrobiales bacterium; assembly: GCA_964449645.1. Lineage (GTDB taxonomy): Bacteria > Pseudomonadota > Alphaproteobacteria > Rhizobiales > Xanthobacteraceae > CAYVBN01. The sequence continues at coordinate 19,940 of CAYVBN010000070.1, read as the reverse complement.
CGGCGAGGCGGGACCGGAACGCCGGGTGACGGCGGGCTAGCTTGAGCGCCTGCGCCAGGCCCCAGAGCACGAGCGAAAATCTCGTTGCCGCGACCGTCATGGCGTCTCCTCCGCGATCCTGCCGCGGTCAGCGCGCGATCTTGACGCGTGCCGGGCTGGGCATGGCCGATGTCTTGTGGCTCATGGCGCGTTCGACCTCGCGCGCGCCTGCGATCACCAACGGAATGAGCCGGTCGACGAGTCCTTCCTCGCCGCGCACGGCCGGCAGAACGATGGTGAGACTGCCGAGGATCGACCGCTGCGCATCGAAGATCGGCGCCGCGATCCCGATCCGGCCCGGATCGATCTCGCCGTAACTGATGCAGGCGCCGTTGCGCCTGAGCAGCGCGAGGGCCGTGCGAAATTCCTCCCACGTTCGGCCGAGACCGGCGGCCGCGACCACGTCGGCGTCGTGGGCGAAGATCGACTTCAGCGTGCGCGTCGGCAGATGCGCCAGGATGATCTTCGACGTCGCGCCGCGGAACAGCGGCATCGGCCGTCCGCGCTCGTAGCTGACGGGCCCCTGCGGACCGCGGCCGACGACCTGATGCATGCACATGACGCGATCATGGAAGAGCCGGCACAGCAGCGCGGTTGCGCCATCGGACGCATGCTGGATGAGATCCACCATCACGCCGCGGGCGGCGATCAGCATCGGGTCGCAGATCTGGATCTGACGATCCATCTGTACGATTGCCGGCCCCAGCATGTAGCTCGCACCGGCAACCGGGCTGATCAGGCCGGATTTCACCAGGCTTTTGAAATAGCGATACGTCGTCGTTGCGGAAACACCGAGCGCGGCAGCCGCCGCGTCCACCGTCCATTCGGGCCGCTCGACCGTGAACAGCGCGAGTGCCGCGAGCAAGCGATCGCCGCTGCTGCCCTTTTGCGCAACCTGAGTCGTCCGACGTTCCGCCATTGGCGCCCCACGATCAGGTAATCCGCCCGGATGGCTCGCCGGCTGGATGGCCGCGCCAATCCAAGACCCCGATCATAGGAACAAATCCCGCGGGGAATCAAGAATTACCGAATCGTGAGAAAAATTTTAGCTATTCAGCATCGGCCGATCAGAAGGTTCCGGCAGGCGCGACACGCCGTCAAGCCCTACCCTCCGGCGCGGGCCTGCTCGTAATAGCTCAGATCGATGTATTTGTTCGGATCGTTGAGCGCTGCCTTCCCCGAGCCGTACCGCGTCCGCAATTGCAGGGCAGTGCGAATGCCTTCGATCGTGACGGCTCCGCCCGGCGTGAGTCCCGAGCGCTCCGACAACAGGCTCGTCATCACCGCATCGACCACGCCGGGTTTGATCTCCGGCATCTTGCGCATCAGCAGATCGGTTGCGGCCCGGCGGTTGGCAGGATCGAGCGTCCACGCCAGCCCCTCCAGATAACCGCGGATGAAAGCGCGCAGCGCAGGCGCATTCTCGGCGGCCCAGGATCGTCGGGCGGCGAAGATTCCGCCCTGATAGTTCTTCAGAACATTCGTGCTCTTTTCCAGAATCCGGAATCCCTGCGCGACCGCGATGCTGGTGAACGGCTCGATCGTCATCGTGCCGGCGTGCTGGCCGGACTTCACCGATTCCCAACGCTGCGGCGTGGCGCCGACCGCGGCGCGCTCGTAGCTGCCGGGAGGGAGTCCGCCGTTCTCCAGCATGTGGTAGAGGACGAACGCGAAGCCGGTGCCGAGCGCATCGAGCGCCATCGATTTCCCGCGCAGGTCGGCGAATGTCTTGATCTCCGGCGAGACCACGAGCGCGAGCTCGATCTGCGTCGCGCCCATGAAGGCGAAGAAATTGGGCGGCTCCGCGAAGGCGACAGCGCCCTGCCCCTCCCGATACGCCACTACGTTGTCGAACGCCGTGCCGGCGATGTCGAACTTGCCGGCCGCGAGCGCCTCGGCCTGGTAGGACGAGTTCGGAGTCGTTTCGAGATCGAGCTTCACGCCGGCGCGTTCGAACGCGCCTTGCTCGAGCGCCGCGAAGATCGGCAGGTTGGGTGCGCCCGGAAAGGCGATCAGCTTCACGGCGGGAATCGAAGTGGCGGTCACGCAGGGCTCCAGGGGTACACGTTATCAATGAGAGGTTTGAGACTCGCCTTCGGCCTCCGCGGCCTTGGCGTTCTGGACGGCTTGCCAGACGGCGAAGGGCGTCAGCGGCATCTTGAGATCGTGCACGCCCAACGGCCGCAGCGCATCGACCACCGCGTTCACCACCGCCGAGAGCGCCGGCGTCGTACCGCCCTCGCCGCCGGCCTTGATTCCGAGCGGGTTGGTCGGCGACAGGACTTCGGCAATTTCGGTCGTGAACTGCGGAACATCGTCGGCGCGCGGCATGCCGTAATCCATGAACGACCCGCACAACGGCTGGCCGGTCGAGGGATCGACATAGCTCTGCTCGAGCATCGCCTGGCCGATGCCCTGGACGATGCCGCCGTGCGTCTGGCCGTGCACGATCAACGGATTGATGCAGCGGCCGACGTCGTCGATGCTGGTGTAGCGGGTAATGTCGAACTCGCCCGTGTCCGGATCGACCTCCACCTCGCAGATGGCGCAGCCGTTGGGGAAGACGGGCTCGTGCATCTCGTTGTCTTTCACCACGGCGAGGCGTTTGTCCGAGCCGGCCAACGGCGAATTCGGGTCGGCGGTCACCCGCGCGAGCTCGAGAAAATCGATAGCGAAGTTCGTCCCGGCGGCAACGAAACGCCCGTCCTCGAACGACACCCGATCCTTCGGCACGTCGAAATGGAGCGCGGCCAGATCACGGCCCTGCTCGATCAGATCTTCCGCCGCCATCGCAATCACGGTTCCGGCGTGCCGCATGGAGCGGCCCGAATGCGACCCGCCGCCGACCGACACGATGTCGGTGTCGCCGAGAATGACCCGCACGGACTCGAACGGCACGCCGAGCAGGTCGGCCGTGACCTGCGCGAAGCTCGTCTCGTGTCCCTGCCCGCTCGGTTGCGTGCCGATCACCAGGTCGACCGTCCCGTCGTCCCGGATGGTGATTTCGGCGCGCTCGCGCGGCGAGCCGATCGAGGATTCCACGTAGTTGGCGAGCCCGACCCCGAGCAGCTTGCCGCGTTTCCTGGCGGCGCGCCGGCGCGCCGGAATGTCGGACCAGTCGGCGAGCTGCATGGCGCGATCCATGTTCGCCTCGTAGGTCCCGCTGTCGTAAACCGCTCCGACCGCGTTGCGGTACGGCATGGCGGACGGCTTGACCAGATTCTTGCGCCGCAGCTTGACCGGATCCATGTGCAGCCGCTCGGCCGCTAGCTCCACCAGCCGCTCGATGGCGAAATTCACCTCCGGCCGGCCGGAGCTGCGGTAGGCCTGCGTGGGCATCGTGTTGGTGAAGACGGCGCGGGCGCGCAGGCTCGCCACCGGAATGTCGTAGGAGCCGGTAATGAGCGCCGAGCCCTTCCCGAGCGGCGAGAGCGACACCATGCGCGCGCCGACATTGCTCAGGTTCGAGGCGCGCATCGCGAGGAACCGTCCGTCCTTGCGGATGGCGAGCGCCACGTGCGTCACCAGATCGCGTCCTTGGTAGTCGCTGAGGAACGCCTCCGACCGCGTGGCCGTGAACTTCACCGGCCGGTCGAGCTTGCGGCTCGCCCACAGCACGAGGCCGAACTCGACGTAGACGCGGTTGCGTGCGCCGAAGTTGCCGCCGACGTCATGGCACAGGATGCGCAAGTTCGCCGGCTCGATGCCGAGCAGGGTCGAGAGCTCCCGCTTGTGCCGGACCGCCCCGCCGCTGCCAGCGTAGAGCGTATAGCGTCCGCTCTGCGCGTCGTAGGACGCCAGCGCGGCCCGCGGCTCGAGCGGCACGGCCGTCACCCGTCCGATGTGAAACTCGGTCTCGACGACGTAGTCGGCCGCCGCGAAGGCACGCTCCGTCCCCTCCACATCTCCGAACCAGGTATCGACCGGCACGTTGTCGGGCACCTCGTCCCACACGGCCGGCGCGCCCGGCTGGGCCGCTGCGGCCGTATCGGTGACGAACGGTAGCGGCTCGTAATCGATCTCGACGGCTTCCGCGGCGTCCTGCGCCTGCGCGAGCGTCTCCGCCACCACCATGGCAACCGCTTCGCCCACGTGCCGGGCCTTGTCGGTCGGAAGCAGCAGATGCGGTCCGATGAAGACCGGCGATCCACCCGGACCGGTGAGTTTCATGTCGTATTTGGTCTTCGGCACGGGATCGTGCGGAATGGGGCCGAGATGATCGGCGGCGCAGTCCTGTCCGTCGAACACGCCGAGGACGCCCGGCATTGCCAGCGCCCGCGTCTTGTCCACGCCGCGAAGGCGCGCATGCGGGTGCGGCGAGCGGACCATGACCGCGTAGGTCTGTCCCGGAAGCTGGAAATCGTCGGAAAACCGGCCCTGGCCGCGGATGAGACGCAGGTCCTCCTTGCGCCGCAAGGGCTTGCCGATGCTCCTCAGCAAGGCGCGCTCGATATGCTTCATGGGTACTCCAGGCTCACGGATGCGGCTCCTGCCGTGGACAGATCGACCGGCGATGCATCCAGCATGCGGGCCGCGCTCTGGAGCATGATCCCGAAAAGTGGATGCCGGTTCTCGGACAAGATCATGCTCAAATCAAAGAGGCAGAGCGGGATGACAATTCGAGGAAAATTCATCCTGCTCTAGTTCTTCTTCTCGACCTTACGGACCGGCGTCTCCGGCGTGATGCCGCCTTGCCGGCGCGCGAAGGTGTTCACTCCGTTCTCTTCCCAGCGCCCCTCGGTGGCGGCGTCGGCGAACTGCTGCCACAGTTCCGTCCAGTCGCCGAGATCGTAGCCGTGCCAGGGCGGCTGTGGCGAAAGCCGCGGCAGGCCGAGCTCTTCCCAGAGGTGGCGCGCGTCCTCCATGTACTTGCGCGCCGGCAGCGCGAGCGGCGGCATGGCGTGCTTCGCGGTGGCGTCGATCAGCAGGGTCGAATTGGCCGCGCCGCCCGACTTGGGGCCATGGCCGCCGGCACGGTTGGGGACGACCAGGACGTCCTCGACCGGATTGGAGCGGTAGGCCAGCGACCAGAACACCGCGTCCGTGTTGGTCGGATCGACGTCCTCGGAGACGGCGACGACGATCTTGCCGCACTGCGCCTGCAGGGTCGAAGCGCCCTGCAGGCCGCGCCAGATCTCGGTCCTGGGCGCGCCGCGCGCGAACTGCAGGAAGATGACCGGCCGCAGGTTCGACAGCGGCTCGTGCATGACCACACGGGTGATGCCACGCACCCCGAGATGGTTCTTGAGGTGCGTCATGAAAAGGGGTTCGTAGGCGACCTTCTTGAGGACGCTCGACTCGCTCGGCGTGACCTGGCTGACGATCGAGACGAACACCGCATTGCGCCGATGCGTGATCGCGGTCACGCGCATCGACATGTTGAAGTCCTCGAGCGCCACGTGGCCGTGGCTCTCGCCGAACGGTCCCTCCGGCTCGAGCAGGTCGGTATCGATCAGCCCTTCGATGACGATCTCGGCGTCGGCGGGAATCTCGAGGTCAACCGTGCGTGCCTGGGCGACCCGCACCGGGCGTCCGGCGAGCCCGCCCGCGACGGCCACCTCGTCCTCGTCGAGCGCGAGTTTCTGAGGCCCGGTGAACAGCTCGATCGGGGTGCAGCCGACGACGATCGCGCACGGCATCGGCTCGCCGCGCTGCTTGTACTTGAGCCAGTGCTGGTAGCCCCCCGCGCCGCTCAGACGCGTCGCCATGCGCACGCCGAGCCGATCCGTCGCTTTCAACGCGGCCCGGTACGTCCCCATGTTGCGGATCCCGGTCTCCGGGTCCTTGGTGACGCACAGGGTGGCCGTAAGGTAAGGGGCCGCGTCGAAGCCGGGGGTCGAAATGGGAACCGGCAGCGCGGCGAGGCCGCCGCCCGGGCGCGTAAGTTCATCGCCGGTGACGACGACCTCCTGGCAGGGCGGATCGTTGACGCGCAGCGGCGGGATCGGATGCGCGATGCCGTGCGCCCACACCTCGCCGATCTTCTCGACCGGCACGCCCATGCCGATGGCGTAGATGTCCGGCGAGGCCGCGAGCGCGCCGACCACCACCGGCATGTCGTAGCGTCGGCCGTCCGCGCCGTAGACGTTCGTGAACAGAAACGCCCGCCGCTCCGATTCCGGCAGGCCACCCTGAAACTGCCAGCGCACCAGCGGATGCAGCTCGGTGTCCTTGTTGATCGGGCGATCGATCCGGACGAGCAGGCCGCGCGCCTCCAGCAATTTCAGATGCTCGTGGAAATCGGCAGGCGCGTGTCGACGCTCTGGCTCCATTGACGTGCGAACCCCGTGCTCTGCTGGCGCATGATCGGTGAAGTGGAAACGTCGCCGAAAAGACCCTGCGCCAGCACATCAAGTTGGAGCGCGATCGGCGCAAACCTGGTATCCACTTTTGCGGATCACGCTCTGGAAAAGGCCCGGCGCCCGGGCGCCGTCCGGCCGCCCGTTTGCTAGGCCATCGTCGCTTCTCCCGCAAGCCGCAGGGGGTTGCGCGCGGGAGATGGCCGTCATGCGGCGCCGTTGCCGGGCGGCAGCTCGAACAGCCCGCGCGGCAGCCCCTCCATGTAGGCGATCACCTCGTCGCTCATGACCACGTCGGCGTATTTGGAATTGAGGTCGAACAGGCTGATCGCGTGGCTCACCTCGGAGCGCTCGAAACAGCCGTCCTCGATCATCGTGACGCGGAAATTGTAGCTGAACGCATCGATGGCGGTGGCGCGCACGCAGCCGCTCGTGGCGGTGCCGGCGAGCAGGATGCTGTCGCAGCCGAGGTGGACCAGATAGGCGAGCAGGTTGGTGCCGTGGAAGCCGCTCGGCTTCTGCTTGTAGACCACGATGTCGCGCGGGCCCGGCGCGATCTGCGGCATGATCTCGTTCGGGTCGTGGTTGGTCGCCGCGGGGCGCTCGCCGCTGCGGCGGTTCTTCCACGACCAGCTTCCGCGGTCCCAGTTGTCGGCGCGCTTGACGCCGGTCGTATAGATGACCGGGATTTCCCGATCGCGCGCCGTCGCGATCAGGCGCTGCAGGATCGGCAGGGCGTCCCAGGCGGCCTCGCCGCCCGATTGGCGCCAGCGTTTGATGGATTCCAGCACCGGCTCGCGCTTGTCGCCGCAGAACCCATAGTTAACGTCGACGACGAGCAGGGCCGGCCGCTTTCCGAACCCCGCACGCTGCCCGTAGCCGGCCGCCTTGAAGACTTCCTTGTCGCGCTCGGTGAGAAACTTGTCCCAAATACGTTCCGTCATAGTGTTTCCTTAGTTTGGCTCTTTACGGCTGCCGTCCGCTCGCACGCGGACGCTCCGATCCCGCCAGCGCACTTCGAAGCACATCCAGGACAACGAGAAAAGCCGCGGCGAACGCCCCTCATGTTGCCCATGCAAGGGGCCTGTGACAATAATGTACTATTAAGCTGTCACGCCAACCTGTTACGGACGCCGCGGTCATCGACGATTTCGGCTGCACGAAAGGAATTCACATGAGTCGGTCTCTGTTCGGTACAGCCGCAGTGGCGGGTTTCTGTGCCATCGCCCTCGGAATGGCAATGACGGCGCCGGTTCAGGCTGCCGAGAAGTGGCGCCACGGGATCGTGGAAGCGAAGGGCGATTCCGCCTTCCTGTTCATGGCCGCCAAGGGAGGTTTCGCCGCGAAGCACGGGCTCGACCTCGAAATGGTGCAGTTCACCGGCGGAACGACGCCCCTCAAGGCCCTCATTGCCGGCGAGCTCGACAGCTTCGAAGCGAGCCCGGTGGTGGCCTTTCCGGCGATGATGCGCGGTGCCGACGTGAAGTTCATCGGCTGCGATTGGCCGGGCATGACCTACACCCTGTTCGCGAGCAAAAAGATCAATACGCCGGCCGACCTCAAGGGGCAGACGATCGGGGTGTCCGCGCCGGGCTCGCTGCCCGACCTCTTCGCCCGCGAGGCGCTTGCGAGCGCCGGGGTGCCCGAGGACACGCTCAAGTTCGCCAACGCCGGCGGCAGCGCCGACCGCGTCAAAGCCGTGATCGCGGGCGTGGTCGCCGCGGGCGCGAGCTCCAGCGAATATGAAGTGGACGCCGACCGGCTCGGCTACAAGGCGCTGCTGCGCGGAGACTCGACGCCGCAGTTCGTCAAGGTCTGCATGATGAGCACGAGCAAGAAGATCGCCCAGCGCCGCAAGGCGATGGAAGCTTTCCTCGCCGCCAGCATGGAGGGGTTGACCTACGCGTCAACGCACCGCGACGAAGCGATCAAGCTCGCCAAGGAGGTCGCCAACCTCGGTTCGGAGGACAAGACCGCCGCGTTCGTGTATGACGAAGCCATCAAGTACAAGGCGGTGCATTACGACCTGTCGATCCCGAAAGAAAATCTTCAGAGCACCGCCGACATGATGGTGAAGCATCATGCCCTGGACAAGAAGATCGACGTCACCAAATACATCGACGACAGCGCGCGCACGGAAGCGCTGAACCAGGTCAAGAAGTAACGCGGCCGGCGAACGCGCCGTCCGCGGATGCCAGGCGAAGGGGCGAGATGACCCACATTCAGCTGAACAACGTCACCAAAACGTTTCCGGTGAAGGTCAGAGGAACCACACGGGTCACCGTCGCGCTCGACGGCGTGTCGTTCGGGGTCGAAGCCGGCGAGATCGTTGCGCTCGCCGGCCCGAGCGGCTGCGGCAAGACCACGGCCCTGCGCATCATCATGGGACTGGAGACGGCCACCTCCGGTAACGTCACCCTCGCCGGCAAGCCGATCACCGGCTGCGGGCACGACCGCGGCATGGTGTTCCAGCACGCCGAACTGCTCCCGTGGCGGACGGCGCTCGGCAACATCAAGTTTGCGCTCGCCATGAAGGGCGTCGGCAAAGAGGAGCAGACGGAAGTCGCCGAGCGCTACCTCAAGCTCGTCGGGCTGGAACATGCCCGCGACATGCGTCCGCACCAGCTCTCGGGAGGCATGAAGCAGCGTGTGGGCATCGCCCGGGCGCTCGCCATCGACCCCGAGGTGCTGCTCATGGATGAGCCGTTCGGAGCGCTCGATTCGCAGACCCGCGAGTCGCTGCAACTGGAGCTGCTCGGGATTCACGAAAAAACTAAGAAGACCATCATATTCGTCACGCACGACCTCGACGAGGCCGTGCTCCTCGCCGACCGCGTGGTCGTCATGTTCGGCGGCCGGGTGCGCGAGGTGTTTCCGATCGAGCTGGGCCGGCCCCGGCTCGACATCAAGGCGATCCGCAATTCGCCCGAGTACTCGCGCAAGCGCACCATGATCTGGGAGACGCTGCACGACGCCGCCGGGCTCGACGGTCGACGCGAAATGGTGGGAGCTGTCCAATGACGATGCGTGCGGAATCCGAGCAGTTGTACCGCCCCGCGCGATCCTCGCTGTTCTCCCTCTCGCGTGTGCCCAACTGGATCGTCACCGCGCTCTCCGTCACGCTGATGATCGGCCTGTGGGAATATTTCGGCCGCAGCATCGACCCGGTGCTCGGCTCCTATCCGAGCGCGATCTTCGAATCGTTCGTCCGCCTGATGCAGACGAACCGTCTGCAGACGGCCTTCTGGGAGAGCATGCAGCCGTTTTTCGCCGGCTATGGACTGGCGGCCCTCGTCGGCATCCCGCTCGGCTTGCTGCTCGGGCGTTTCCGGCTGCTGGAGGCCGCCTTCGGCATCTACGTCACGGCCGGCTATTCCATGCCGCTGATCGCACTCGTTCCGCTGCTGATCCTGTGGTTCGGGCTGGGTTTCGCGGTGAAGACCGTGATCGTGTTCCTGCTCGCCCTGTTTCCGATCTGCATCAACACTTGGCTCGGCGTGAAGGCGGTTCCGAAGTCGCTGATCGAGGTCGGAAAGGCGTTCGTCGCACCGCAAAGGTCTGTGCTCGTGCACATCGTGCTGCCGGCGGTCCTTCCCTACATCATGGCGGGTCTTCGGCTCGGAATCGGAAAGGCCGTGATCGCCATGATCATCGCCGAGTTCCTCACCGCCATTTCGGGGCTGGGCGGCATCATCATCACGTCGGCCAACAGCTTCAAGACCGCCGACATGCTGGCGCCGATCATCCTGATCATGCTGTTCGCGGTCGTGCTCACCGCGGCGGTCGGCTGGATCGAGCGGCTGGTCGCTCCGTGGCAGAGCGAGATCGCGGACGACGGCGGTCTGTAAGGCACGGCGCGGCAACTTGTCCGGCACACCATTTCCAACCATCTGAGGACGCCATTCATGTCGACCGAAGCGCCCATTGCAGCCGAATCCGTCTTCCGGCTGCGTGACGGCACGCGGCTCGTCTACGAGACCCGCGGCGACACACGCTCGAACCGCCGCATTGCGCTCGTCCATTCGCTCGCCATGGATCGCCACTTCTGGGGCCCCGTGGCGGATCGTCTGGCGGCGAACGCCTGCATCCTCCTCTATGACTGCCGCGGCCACGGGGCCTCCGACAAGCCGCCCGGCCCTTACACGGTCGATCTGTTCGCCGACGACCTTGCCGCGCTCATGGACCATGTCGGTTGGCCGCGCGCGGCAGTGGCGGGCGCGTCGATGGGCGGATCGATTACGCTGGGGTTTGGCATACGGCATCCCACGCGGACCGCCGGCCTCGGGCTGATCGACACGACGGCCTGGTACGGACCCGGGGCGCCGGAGGCCTGGAGCAAGCGTGCCAAGGCAGCGCTCGAGACCGGCCTCTCATCGCTGATCGATTTCCAGACCACGCGCTGGTTCGGCGACCGGTTCCGGGAGACGCACCCCGATGTGGTCCGCTCCTGCGTGGACACGTTCCTGCGCAACGATCTCCCAGCCTATGCGGAGACCTGCCGCATGCTCGGAAACTTCGATCTGCGCAACCGGCTCGGGGAGATCGCCACCCCCACCCGCATCGTGGTCGGAGAGGAAGACTACGCGACGCCGGTGAAGATGGCGGAGGAGCTTGCCGCGAATATCCGCGGTTCGACCATGGCGGTTCTGCCCGGCGCACGCCACCTCACGCCGCTCGAGCAGCCGGATCGCATCGCTTCCGAACTCTCAGGGCTGCTCGACCGCATCGCGGGGCAATAACAGGCGCTGAGCGCCCTCTTGCCGCAGGACAGACAAGGCCGCAGGACAGATAAGGCAGAGAGCAATCGCGTTTGTAATTGCCGCGCAAGTCCTTGCCAGTCATACTAACGCCACAATAGCTGCGAGATTATTGCTCGCCTGTTGCATTCGATGCACGCGGACGCTCGGGGGAGCGGCTGCGTTTGACCGCCAAAGAATTTCCGGCGTCGATCTCAGGACAATGGAGAGTGCAATGGAATTCGTAAGGCGGTCATTTCGGCCGCGTATCGGACTATTCTCAACCTTGCTGATCCTCGTCGGCGCGATGCTGTTCATGGGCGCGGCCTACGCCCAGCAGCGGTCCGCGCAGTCTCTGAACAGCACGGGCGACAGCATCAACGCCAACACGGTCGCGATCATCTCCGGCAACATCAACGCCGCATGGCTGACGATCGCCTACGATCTCTCGGCCGTGCTCGATGACGGCGACAACCTGCGCGTCCTGCCGGTCATCGGCAAGGGCGGAGCGCAGAACGTGCGCGATGTCCGGTTCCTCAAGGGAATCGACATGGGGATCACCGTCACCAGCGTGCTCGGGAATTATCGTCGCACCGGAGAGCTGGGCAAGATCGACGATAAGATCGTCTACATCACGAAGCTGTTCAACGACGAGATGCACGTGCTCGTGCACGAAAGCTCGGGCATCACCTCGATCCAGCAGTTGCGCGGCAAGAAGGTCAACTTCAGCGACAGAGGCAGCGCCACGCAGGTCTCGTCCCGCGACGTGTTCGATCGCCTCGGCATCAAGGTCGAGGAAGTGAACATGGGCCAGGCCGACGCCTACGAGAAGATCAAGAGCGGCGAGATCGCCGCCACGATCCAGTTCGGCGGCAAGCCGGCACCCTCCATTCGCAAGCTCACGCATGCGGACGGCTTCCGTCTGCTTCCGGTGCCCTATTCCAAGGAGCTGCGGGAAGACTATCTGCCGGCGAGCCTCGCCAATGAGGATTATCCGGGCGTGATCGACAAGGGCCAGCACGTGGAGACGATCGCCTACGGGGCGGTGATCATCGCTTACAACTGGCCGAAGAACACCGACCGCTATCGCCGGCTGGAGAAGTTTGTGAATGCGTTCTTCTCCAAGCTGCCGGAGCTCAAGAAACCGCCGCGCCATCCCAAGTGGAAGGAAGTCAATCTGGCCGCGGAACTGCCCGGGTGGAAGCGCTTCGAAGCCGCCGACGAATGGCTGAAACAGCACCGCGCCGAAACCTCGGACGACGCCCGGCGCGAGCGCTTCGATCAGTTTCTCTCGGCCCGCGGAGCCACCGGATCGTTCTCGGTCAGCACCAGCAACGAAGAGCGCGAGCGGCTCTACCGCGACTTCCTCAAGTGGGACCAGGCGCGCGGCAATCACTGATCCGCTTTTCTGGCATCAACGCAAAAGGCATCGGCCATCCGGCCGGTGCCTTTTTCTTTTCCGCGCAGAATGCCCGAAGTCGCCGGGAAATGATCCTGCGCAAAATCGGGCTCTCGACTTGCGGATCGCGCTCACGCATGATCCGGCGAAGTATGAGCGGTTCGCCGACAAGATCCTGCGCCAGTTCATAGAGTGAAAGCGCGATCCTGCGGGAAACCGGTCTCCGCCTTTATGGATCGCGCTTCAGACGCGCAGCTCCACGCCACGCTTGCGCCCCTGCGACACGGGCAGGAAGAGTTCGTCGAGCGGAATGCGCCGCCGGATCATTCCCTGCTCGTGCGAATAGCCGACGAGCGTCTCGAGTGTGTGCCGATTGCGCTCGCTGAGCCCGTATTCCCAGGGATCGGGACCGAAGATGTCCTCCTGCTCCTCCCAAGCCTCGCGATAGAAGACCAGCGGCACGATGCGCGGATTCACCATGCGTTTCATCGCGATCGACTTGGCTTCCTCGAAGGCGCGATACATGTTGATCGGCACCCAGGGATACTTGTCGACGATCTCCTGCCGGATGCCGAGCACGTGCATGATGGGGAAGATGCCGGTCTTTTTGTAGTAGGCGATTTCCTCGGCGCGGTAGTCGGGGAACAGCCGCGCGACGCGCGGATCCTTCTCGACGAGCGGCTTGATCAGGTCCGGATGGAGCACCGCATCGAGCTCGCCCTCCGCGAGCATATTCTCCACCGACTTCTCGTTCGCCAGACGCGTGAGCTTGAGGCCCGGCGGCGGCGTGAACTCGATGCTCTCGTCGAGCTCGGAGAACCACTCGATCGACCTGTGGGGAACGTCGTATTCGTGCTCCAGGATGCCGCGCATCCAGACGATCGCGGTCGCCTGATATTGCTTCAGTCCGACCTTCTTGCCGATCAGGTCGGTCGGCTTGCGGATGCCCTTGCTCGTGTTGATGAAGATGAAGCCGTGCCGGAAGCGCCGGTGCAGAAAGACCGGGATCGCGGCGAACGGCAGTCCTTGATCGCGCGCGAGCAGATAGGATGAACACGATGCCTCCGCGATATCGAACTCGCGGTTGCGCAGAAACCGCCAGTGTCGCGTGGTCGAATCCATTCCGGTGAGCACGGTCAGGTCGATGCCGTCGGGTTGAACGGTTCCTTCCTTGAGCGGACGGACGATCTCGTAGTCTCCGCAGGCGAGCGTCAGGGGGATCCTGGCCATTGTGTTTTCCTTATTCTTCCGCGAAACCTGCTGCGAAATCCGATCCGCCTCACCGGGCGCCGGCGCCGATCGCCGTGCGCACTTCGGCGACCACGTCCTTCGGCGCGTCATAGAGCTCGCGCACGAGCGACTGCAGCGCTTCGCCGTTCACCGGATTGACTTCAAGCCCTTGCTTCTCGGCTTCGGCCCGGAACTCCGGATCCTTCATCGTCTCCTCGAACGCCCGCCGCAACGCGCGGGCACGATCCTCCGGAATGCCGGGCGGAGCCGCGAAGGGCCGGCCCATGACCTGACGGCTAAAAATGAGCTTCAAAATCTGTTTCTGCCTGTCGTTCTTGGCGAGATCGATGATGAGCGGCACGTCGGGCAGATCCGGGCTCTTGTCGAGCGAAAGCTGCACGATGATGTTCAGCTTCTTGCTGCGCAGCCAGTCCTGTTTCTGCGCCTTGATCGTGCTCCAGGACCAGCCGCAGCGTCCGTCGATTTCGCCGCGCTCCATGGCGAGCGACATCTCGCTCGCGCCCGGATAACCGGTGATCAGCTTGAGCTTCGCGCCGAAGACGCTCTTGAGCACCTTGGCGAAGATGTCCGGGTCGGAGCCCGAGCCTTCGCCCGCCACGGTGAATTCCTTGCTGAGCACGTCGTCCCAGGTTTTGACGCGGGAGCCCATGGTGGCGCACACGCTCACCTCGTTGGTGATGCTGCCGAGCCAGGTGAACTTGGTCGCCTCGTAGCGGGTGGCGCTGTGGCCGATGAGCGGTTCCATCGGGAGCCCGCGCGCGAAGGTGCCGAACACCGAGCCGTCCTTGGGGGCGATGTTGTAGAGATAGTTCGCCGCATTGAGGCTTCCGGCGCCCGGCATGTTCTGCGGCACGAGGGTCGGATTGCCCGGAATGTGCTTGCCCATGTGGCGCGCGAGCACGCGTGCATAGCTGTCGTAGCCGCCGCCGGCGCTGTAGCCGATGAGGACGCTGACGTTGCGGCCCTTGTAGAAGTCCTCGACCGGATCGGCTTTGGCGGTTGCCGCGCTGATGGCGAGGCCCACGGCGAACGCAGTGTAGATGGTCCAGCGGCCCATGTGCTTTCTCCCTGCGTGCCCCGCCTCCCGGCGGGGCCTATCGAGATTTGTCGGCGACTCCTCTCGAGCGACGATCAAGGCTGTCACGTGCATCCGGCGATCCGGACCGGCCGGCTTTCGCCTTCTGGATCAACTCCCAGACGCGCGGCGGCGTGAGCGGCAGCTCGCGCGGCTCGACCCCGAACGCGCTCAAGGCCGCGGCCACCGCGTTCGACAACACGCCGCCGACCGGAATGATGCCGCCCTCGCCCGCGCCCGTGGCGCCGAGCGGATTGTTGGGCGAAGGTGCGAGTTCGAGCGAGATCGCCCGCAGGTGCGGATAGTCGGTCGCGACCGGGATCAAGTAGTCGGCGAGCGACCCCACCAGAAGCTGGCCGTTCTCGTCGTAGCTCACCTGTTCGGTGAACACGCTGCCGAGGCCCTGGACGGCGGCGCCGAGCCCCTGACCGTGCAGGGTGAGCGGATTGACCACGCGGCCGACGTCGTCGACGGTCACGTAATCGAGGACATCGACCTTCCCGGTCTTCGGATCGACCGCCACGTGGGCGACGGCGGTCCCATAGGTGTAAGTCGGCTTCGATTTCTCGAAAGTGCCGTCGGCCGCAAGGTCCTCGTCGGCGACCTCTGCCAGCGTCAAGCGGCGGCCGTCCGACGCAAGGGCGATGCCTCCCTCGACCTTCACCTGGTCTTCCGCGACCCCGAGCCGCCTGGCGGCGACGGTTCGGAACTGGGCGAGCAATGCCTCGGCGGCGGCGATCACGGCGGAGCCGCCCATCACGGTGGCGCGCGAGCCGTAGGAGCCGAAACCGGCGGCGAGATACGTGGTCGAGCCGTGATAGACGCGCACGCGATCGATCTCGACTTCGAGCGCGTCAGCGGCGATTTGCGCCAGCACCGTTTCGAGTCCCTGGCCGATGGCCGAGGAGCCCGCATAGACGGCGATCGATCCGTCGCGCTCCAGCGCGATGCGCGCATGCTCGCGCGGACCGGACGCGCCGCCTTCGATGAAGCAGCCGATCCCCAGGCCGTGATATCGCCCATCGATTAGCTTGCCTTGCAGCGCGGATTTCTCGCTCCATTTCGCTTCGACGAGACAACGGTCAAAGGCGCTGGCGTAATCGCCGCTGTCATACTGGGTCTCTCCGAAACCATCGTTCGGCAGGACGGGCGGGATCCGATACGGCATTTCGGCGGAGGTCAGGAGATTGCGGCGGCGGACATCGATCCCATCGAAGCCGAACCTCCGCGCCGCGATATCGACCAGGCGCTCGCAGAAGAAGCAGCCCTCGAAACGTCCGGGACCCCGATAGGTGCCGGCCGGAACCTTATTGCTGACGATCCCGCGCGCCTCGATCCGGACGTTCGGAATCCGATACTGGCCGGGCATGAATTGCGCGGTGTTGCGGACCGGCGTCATGCCGTTCGGCCGCACATAGGCGCCGATGTCGACATAGACGTCGCCGCGCAGCCCGAGGATCGTGCCCTGCGCATCGAAGGCCATCTCGAACTCGGCTTCGGTCTCGCGCGAATGGCCGGTGGCGGCGAAATGCTCGCGCCGGTCCTCGATCCACTTGATCGGGCGGCCGAACTTGCGCGCCGCGAAGGCGACGAGGAAATCCTCCGGATAGAACTCGCCGCGCGCACCGAAACCGCCGCCGACGTCGCACTCGACGTAGTCGACCGACGTCTCGGGCAGGTTCATCATCGCGGCCATCGAACGCCGGTTGAAGAACGGCAGCTTGGCGGCGCCCGACACGGTGAGCCGGTTCTCCGCCGCGTTCCATTCGGCCAGCAGCCCGCGCGGCTCCATCGGCATTGCGGTCAGCCGCTGGACACGGAAACGTTCGCGCACGGTGTGGGCGGCACCCGCGAAGGCAGCGTCGACATCGCCCTTCTCGGCGGTGAAGACGGACGCGCAATTCGTGTCCGTGCCTTCGAACAGCAGCACATCGCCTTTGAGCGATTGCAGCGCATCGGTTACCGGCGGGAGATGATCGATCTCAAGCGTGATCGCCTGGAGTGCGTCCTCGGCGAGTTCGGGGCCGTCCGCCAGCACCAGTGCGACAGGCTCGCCGACGTAGCGCACGGTGTCTCGCGCAATGACCGGCTGCGCATAAGGCGCAATGGTCGGGTTCGGACGGCGGAACGGGATGGTGGGGATCGGTCCGTCGAAGTCCGCCGCCGTGATGACCCCACGCACGCCCGGCATCGCGAGCGCCGCGGCAGCGTCGAGCCGGCGGATGCGGCCATGCGCGACCGGGCTGCGCAGCACGGCTGCGTGCCATTGCCCTTCCCGCTGGACGTCGCCGACGTACTCGCCGCGTCCGCGCAGAAAGCGCAGATCCTCGACCCGCTCGATCGGCTGGCCCACATAGGTGTTGACGCGCCTCACGGCTCACCGCCCGGCGTTTTCGCCTGATAGGCGGCGCGCGCCTCGAGCGCGGCTTCGATGATCGGGATGTAGCCGGTACAGCGGCAGAGATTGCCGGAGAGCACGTCGCGGATGCGCTCCTCGTCGGCGAACGGCTCCTCGCTCAGGAGCGCGTGCAAGGTCGTGACCACACCGGGCGTACAGAAGCCGCATTGCAGGCCGTGATGCTTGCGCAGCGCCGCCTGCAGCGGCGTCAGTGCCTCGTCGTTCGACAATCCCTCGACCGTCACGATCTTCGCGCCGTCGGCCTGCACCGCCAGCATCAGGCACGAACGGACGGCGCGGCCGTCGACGATCACCGTGCAGGCGCCGCACACGCCGTGCTCGCAGCCGAGATGCGTCCCGGTGAGGCCGAGATGCTGACGCAGGCAGTCCGCGAGCGTGGTTCTGGCCGGGACCTCGACCTGCCGGACGCGACCGTTGACGTCGAGATTCAGGGACATGCTTGCTCCGGGTCAGGCTGCCGCCGCACGGCGCAGCGTGCGTTCGACCAGGGCCGCGACCAGCGCCCGGCGATAATCGGTTCCGGCGTGGATGTCGGACGGTGGATCGACCTCGGCGGAGGCGGCGGAGGCGGCCGCCGCGATGACATCTTCATCGAGGATACGGCCGTCGAGCGCGGCTTCCGCCTGCGCCAGCCGGCGCGGGATATCGGTCGCCCCGATGACGCCGACATGCGCGCCCGTGATGCGTCCCGATGCGTCCTGGTCGTAGAAGAGCGCGATTGCCGCCAGCGCGAAGTCGCCGCGGCGCATTGCGAACTCCTCGAACGCCCAGCGGCGATGGCGCGGCCAGCGGGGAATCCGCACAGCGATGATGAGTTCGTCTGCCTCGAGCGCGGTGGTGAGCGGCGCGACGAAGAACGAGCGGGCGGGAAGCGTCCGCGACCCGGACGGACCGGCGATCTCGATCTCGGCGTCGCAGGTGACCGCAAGGCCCGGCATTTCGGCGGCCGGATCGGCATGCGCCAGGCTGCCGCCCACCGTGCCGCGGTTGCGGATCTGATAGTGCGCGACGTGGGAAATCGCCTCCGGAAGGATCGGGCACGCGGCGCGCAATTCCGCGCTCTCCTCGATCTGCCGCCAGCACACCATGGCGCCGATGCGAATGTGCTCGTCGTCGGTCGTGATGCGGTCGAGGTCCGGGACCCGCCGCAGATCGACCAGGAGCGTCGGATCGGCGAGGCGAAATGCCAGGATGGGGAGGAGAGTCTGGCCGCCCGCGAGGGGGCGCGCGGACCCGGGATTTGCGGCGAGCAGCGCGATCGCTTCGGGAAGCGTCTGCGGGCACCGATACTCGAAGGGGGGAAGTTTCATGGCCCTCTGAACTGAACGTGGGCCCCGCCGGATTTCTGATCCGCCGCACCGTCCGGCCCGAGCCCCGAGCGAACATACCAATTTTGTTACAGTTGTAAATCGCAAACCGTGGAAACGCCCTTGATCCTTTGTTCGGATCGATTCGATGCGGGGAAATCCGGCGCCCGAATGGCTGGTCTGGCGGCGACGCGCTTGTAATAATTTTGGTACTCCGGTTAGATGGACGCCGGTTCGGTTTGGACCGCCGGTCGCGTGATTGGCCTCGCGCGCCCCTACCCACGGAACACACGCGCATGACCCGTCGCCTCACCATCCGCAAGCCCGATGATTGGCACCTGCACGTCCGCGACGAAGCCATGATGCGCGCCGTCCTGCCGTTCACGGCCAAGCATTTCGGCCGCGCCATCATGATGCCGAACCTCGTGCCGCCGGTTGCGACGACCGCCGACGCGATTGCCTACCGCCAGCGCCTCCTCTCGGCCCTGCCGGCCGGCAGCCGTTTCCAGCCGCTGATGACCTGCTACCTGACCGACAATACCGAGCCGGACGACGTCGAGCGCGGCTTCCGCGAGGGTGTGTTCACGGCGGTCAAGCTCTATCCGGCCAACGCGACGACCAATTCGGCGGCGGGCGTGACCGATTTCAAGCGCATCCGCCGCGTGTTCGAGCGCATGCAGCGCATCGGCATGCCGCTTCTCATTCACGCCGAGGAGGTCGACCCCGACATCGACATCTTCGACCGCGAGGCGGCCTTCATCGACCGCAAGTTCGAGCCGCTCACGCGCGATTTCCCCGAATTGCGCTGCGTGTTCGAGCATCTGTCGAGCGAATACGGCTGCGACTTCGTTCGCGCCAAGGCTCCGCAGGTGGGCGGCACGATCACACCGTATCATCTCGAGCTCAACCGCACGGACTGGCTCGGCTGGGGCTTGCGCCCCTACATGTACTGCATGCCGGTGATCAAGACCGAGAAGGACCGCCGCGCCTTGCGACGCGCGGCGACCTCCGGGGAGACCTGCTTCTTCCTCGGCACGGATTCGGCCCCGCATCCGGTGGCGAAGAAGCTCAACGTGGTCGGCGCCGCCGGCCTGTTCAATGCGCCGGTCGCGATCGAGACCTACGCCAAAGTGTTCGAGGAGGAGAACGCGCTCGACAAGCTCGAAGCCTTCGCCTCGCTCAACGGGCCCAGGCACTACAGGCTTCCGCCCAACGAGGACACTATTACGCTGGAGAAGCAGCCGTGGACCGCGCCCGAAGAGGTGCTGGTCGAGGGGCCTGACAAGCGCGCGCTGATCTATCGCGGTGGCGAGACGATCGAATGGCGCGTCGTCTCCTAGGATCGATCCCATGAGCGGGACGGCGCTCAACGAATTGTCCGCTTGCGAGGTGGCGGGGCTGGTCGCGCGGCGGGA
>CAYVBN010000069.1:0-4809 GCA_964449645.1 uncultured Hyphomicrobiales bacterium | reverse complement strand
CACGAAGCCGTGGGTGAGCACGACGTCGTAGGGCGCGGTCCCGCGCGTGCCGCAGGATTCGAGCAGCGAGGAGTGGAACCAGCCGCGGTGCTGATCGGATCCTTCGAGGTACATCACGGTATCCTCGCCGCCGTCGCGGCGGCGCCGGATGCCGGCGAGCGAGGGGAAATGCTCCGGATCCTCCAGCACGAAGGCGTGCGTCGAGCCGGAATCGAACCAGACGTCGAGAATATCGTCGACCTTCCGCCACGCGTCCGCGCTGTATTCGGGCTGCAGAAAGCGCGCGGCGGCGCCGGGCGCGTACCAGGCGTCCGCTCCCTCCTGCTCGAACGCGGCGGCGATGCGCGCATTGACGCGCTCGTCCTTGAGGATCTCGACCGAACCGTCGGGGTTCTCGCGCACGAACACCGTGATCGGCACGCCCCAGGCGCGCTGGCGCGAGATCACCCAGTCGGGCCGCGTCTCGATCATGCCGGTGATGCGGTTCTCGCCCTGCGGCGGCACCCAGCGGGTGACCCGGATGGCGGCGAGCGCGCGATGGCGCAGCGTGTCGCCGTCCGCCGCCGTGCCGTCGGCGCCGCGGATCGGCTTGTCCATGGCGATGAACCATTGCGGCGTGTTGCGGAAGATCACCGGCTTCTTCGAGCGCCACGAATGCGGATACTGGTGCTTGAGCCGGCCGCGCGCGATCAGCATGCCGGCGGCGGCGAGCGCGTCGATCACCGCCTTGTTGGCGTCGCCCTTCTCGCCCTTGTCGGTGATGACGCGGCGGCCCTTGAAGCCGGGCGCCTGGTCGGTGAAGTAGCCGTCGCCGTCGACCGTGTAGGGGATCGCCGTGTCGATGCCGCGCGCCGCGAGCGCGCGCCCATTCGCCGTCCACACCTCGAAGTCCTCGCGCCCGTGCCCGGGCGCGGTGTGCACGAAGCCGGTGCCGGTGTCGTCGGTGACGTGCTCGCCGGCGAGCAGCGGAACGGTGAACTGGTAGTTGCCGTCCAGTCCCTTGAGCGGATGCGCGCAGGACAGCCCTGCGATCTCCTCCGCCGCAACCGCCCTCACCTTCTCGAACGCAGCGACGCGCGCCTGCGCGAACACATCCGCCGCGAGCTTGTCGGCGAGGACGAACAGGTCGCCGCGCTTCGCCCAGTTGTCGGGCGGCGCGTCGGTGACGCGGTAGAGCCCGTAGGCGATGCGCGGCGAATAGCTGATCGCACGGTTGCCCGGAATCGTCCACGGCGTCGTCGTCCAGATGACGATCGATACGCCGGCAAGGTCGTGCGCCTGCGGCGCGACAACCGGAAACTTCGCCCAGATCGTATCTGACGTGTAGTCCTCGTACTCGACCTCGGCCTCGGCGAGCGCGGTCTTCTCCACCACCGACCACATCACCGGCTTCGAGCCGCGGTAGAGCGTGCCGTTCTGGGCGAACTTCATCAGCTCGCGCGCGATCTGCGCTTCGGCGGCGAAGTCCATGGTCGAATAGGGATGCGACCAGTCGCCTTCGACGCCGAGGCGCTTGAACTCCTCGCGCTGAACGTCGATCCACGCCGCCGCGAAAGCGCGGCATTCCTGGCGGAACTCGACGATCGGCACTGCGTCCTTGTTCTTGCCGCGCGCGCGGTACTGCTCCTCGATCTTCCACTCGATCGGCAGGCCGTGGCAGTCCCAGCCCGGCACGTAGTTCGAGTCGAAGCCGAGCATCTGCTGCGAGCGCGTGACCACGTCCTTGAGGATCTTGTTGAGCGCGTGGCCGATATGGATGTTGCCGTTGGCGTAGGGCGGCCCGTCGTGCAGGATGAATTTCGGTCGGCCGTGCGCGCTCGCGCGCAGGCGCCCATAGAGGCCGAGCCGCTCCCAGCGCGCGAGGGTCTCGGGCTCCTTCTGCGGCAGCCCGGCGCGCATGGGAAAGTCGGTCTGTGGCAAGAACAGCGTCTTGCTGTAGTCGCGAGCTTCGGCCATGGCCGGCTTACTAGCAGGGGCCGCAGGCCACAGGCAACGGCTCAGGGCCCGAACGTCTCGGCATTCGCCAATATGGGAAACGCATCGACCGCCTGCGCGAGCCGGGCGCGCGCCTGGCGGCTGTCCTCCTGCATGCGGCGGACGAGATCGTCCTGGGTGTCGAACGACAGTTCGGGCCGGATCCAGCCGATGAAGGCGACGTCGAGCATCTTCCCGTAGAGGTCGCCGGAGAAGTCGAACAGAAAGACCTCGAGCAGCACGGCGCCGGTGTCGAACATCGGCCGGCGGCCGAAGCTCGCCACGCCGTCATAGCGCTTGTCGCCGATCCCGACCCGCACCGCATAGATGCCGTGGGCGAGACCGCACGCCGGGTCAAGGCGGATGTTGGCGGTCGGAAAACCGAGCTCACGCCCGCGCTTGTCCCCGTGCACCACCTCCCCGCTCACGAACCAGGGATGGCCGAGGAGCCGCGCGGTCTCCTCGACATGGCCCGCCGCGAGCGCGTCGCGAATCTTGCCGGAGGACACGCGCTCGCCGCCCGCTTCGAGCGGCGGGACGATGTCGACCGAGAACCCGAGCGCGGCCCCCTGGGCGGCGAGGAAATCCGGCGAGCCGGTCCGGTTGCGGCCGAAATGGAAGTTGAACCCGACCACAACACCGGAGACGCCGTAGCGCCCGACGAGCACGTTGCGCACGAAGTCCTCGGCGGAGAGCTGCGCGAGCTCCGTCTCGAAGCTCATCACGATCGCCCCGTCGAGGCCGGTCGGCGCGAGCAGGCGCAGCTTGTTGCGCGCGTCGCTCAGGCGGAAATAGGGGCGGCCGGGCATGAAGAAGGCGCGCGGCGGCGGCTCGAAGGTCAGCGCGGCGGCGGGGCGTCCTTTCGCGGCGGCGCGCGTGAGCGCAAGCGAGATCACCGACCGATGTCCGCGGTGCACGCCGTCGAACGTGCCGATGGTCACGACCGCGCCCGCAACGCCGTCGAGGTCAGGCGGCGCGTTGCGCAAGCTGTCGCGAATGACGGCGAAGGGTCGTCTGGCAGGCGCCGGGGAAGTCATGAGGATGATCGTGGGCGAAATCGCCAGGACCCTGCCGTTCCCGGGGACGCCAAGTCAAGCGCTCCGCTCCGTCTCCGGGCGGGCCGGAACGGAGACGACCGCCTCGCCGTCGAGCACCACGCGGCCGTCGACCGTCGCTTCGCAGAAGAGCCGCACCTGGCGTCCCGCGGGCACGAGCTCGACCACCTCGACCGTGACCGTCACCACGTCCCCGATCAGGACCGGGGCGCGAAAGCGGACGCTCTGCGAGCGGTAGACCGCCCCCGCTCCCGGCAGCCGCGTCCCGAGCACCGCCGAAATCAGGCTCGCCGTGTAGAGCCCGTGGGCGATGCGCTGGCCGAAGCGGGTCTGCGCCGCGTAGACGTCGCACAGGTGGATCGGATTGTCGTCGCCCGAGAGCCGCGCGAAGCCGACGACGTCCGACTCCATCACCGTCTTCATCAGCGTCTCGCGCATGCCGACGTGCAGATCCTCGAAATGGAGAATCCGCAAGCGGCGCGGGTCGACGGCGGGCGAAGTCGCAGCGCACATGGGCCGCACACGGGCAAAGTTTACAATGCGTTAAGGCTCACACCATGGCGCGCCCGCTGCCGGCTGGCAATCCGGCGCCGCCGGCCCGGGGCTTCGGCCGGCCGCGCAGTTAACCGGATGTTCAATTGCCACTGGTAGTTTCGCGCCGGTCGGGAGAGGCCCAGACACCACTGGGCGGTGGAGTGCAACCATCCGCCACGGTCGGAATGAACCAAACCGGAGCGTCCGAGGCGCCCCCGGGACGACGGTGCAACGGAGCAGGAGCAATGGCTGTCGATCTTTCGATGCCGGTTCTCGTGGTCGACGACTACAACACGATGATCCGCATCATCCGCAATCTGCTCAAGCAGATCGGCTTCCAGGATATCGATGACGCGGCGGACGGATCGGCTGCGCTCGGCAAGATGCGCGAGAAACGTTACGGCCTGGTGATCTCGGACTGGAACATGGAGCCGATGACCGGCTACGAGCTGCTCAAGGAGGTCCGTGCGGATCCCTCGCTCGCGAAGACGCCGTTCATCATGGTGACGGCGGAATCGAAGACCGAGAACGTCATCGCCGCCAAGAAGGCCGGGGTCAACAACTACATCGTCAAGCCGTTCAACGCGCAGACGCTGCAGACCAAGATCGAGGCGGTGTTCGCCGAATAACCAATCCGCAGGAGCGCGGCCGCCGGCCGCGCCCGAATATCCGCCGAACAACAACAACGATACGGCAAACAGGAGGCAGCCTGCGGCAGCGGGCCAACGAGACGGGAGACCGCCATGCCGATGGCCAATCCGCAGCACTTCGAAGAGCTCGTCAGCTTTCTCAAGGAGAAGCGCGACAACGTCACGTTCGTCGACATCATCCGGCTCGCTGAAATCGCGGCGCAGTCGCTGCAGAGCTTCTTCGAGACGATGGACCACACAGTCTATCGCGAATTGCGCGAGATCGCCGGCTACATCGAGACGATGAAGCGCGAGATCGGCGCGCTCCGCGCGAACGAGATCAAGGAAAACCGCATTCCGGCCGCCGGCCAGGAGCTGAGCGCGATCGTGAAGGCGACCGAGCGGGCGACCAACACCATCATGCAGTGCGCCGAGACCGTGATGGAGGCCGACGTCTCCGATCCGGCCGCCTACAAGGCGCTGGTCGACGAGCAGATGCTGACCGTGTTCGAGGCCTGCTCGTTCCAGGACATCACCGGCCAGCGCATCGCCAAGGTGGTGGAGACGCTGGAGCACATCGAGGAGCGCGTCGCGCGCTTCGCCACCGTCATGCAGGC
>CAYVBN010000068.1:0-7352 GCA_964449645.1 uncultured Hyphomicrobiales bacterium | reverse complement strand
GGTAGACGTGGCGCACGCTCGGCACGTCCTTCACGGCTGCGAAAATATCGCGCCGATCCGCATCCGCCCCATAGTCCGACTGGGCGACCAGCGCGACCGCCCGCGTGCGCTGCAGAAGGGCGACGATGTCCGCGACCGTGTGGTCGCGATGCAGCGACGGGCAGCAGATGTAGCCGTTGCGCGAGCAGGCGAGCAGCGCCACGACCGTGTCGATCCGGCTCGGCAGCCAGACGGCGATCCTCTCACCCGGCCGCGTGCCGCGCCTGGCGAGATCGGTCGCGAAGGCGTCGGCCGCCGCAAGGAGCTGCGCGTAGGTGAGATGGCGAAAGCGGTCGCGAACGGCGACACGTTCCCCGGCTTTCGCCGCGTGGTCGCGCACGAGCGAGTAGATCGTATCGTCGCGCCAGAATCCCGCACCGTAGTAGGCCTCCAGCCGATCGGTGCTCAGCAGCGTGAGAAGCGTGTTCATGTCCAACGTCGATCACGAGCAGCCTTGCCGGGTGGGAGCTCATGCACGGCCATGCGGCCATGCCGGCGCCCCCGAGGCTCCGGTGAGGGCCCCGCGCCGGATGTCCCGTTTTCTATACAGTCGCCCCGGCCGAAACACAAACGCGCTCCAAAAGGAGCCGGGTTGCACCGATGGCCCTTGATTTATAGGGAAAAACTTGCGGCAAGCGCCAATGAGGTGGCGAGACATGACGTGTAACAATAAATGCACAAACGGGTCCGCGGAGGCATCAGCGAGCCCTGACGGAGGCCCACTCGGTATTCGGGTCGCCTCGGGTGCGCGCGGCAACGGAGCCGGTCAGGACGAAACAGGTGCCGGGCGCGTGGCCTCGCCGCGCATCCGCTTCGCCGCATCGAGCGCCGCCACGACGATGTTCTGATAGCCGGTGCAGCGGCATAGATTGCCCGAGATCGCCACGCGGACCTCCCGCTCCGTGGGGTCCGGATTGTCGCGCAGGAATTCGAGCAACGTCGTCAACATGCCGGGCGTACAGAAACCGCACTGCAAGGCATGATGCTCGTGGAACGCCTGCTGCAGCGGATGCAGTTCGTCGGGTCCCGGCGCGATCCCTTCGACCGTCGTGATCTCGTGCCCGTCGGCCTGCACGGCGAACATCAGGCAGGAGCGGGCCGACAAGCCGTCGAACAGGATCGTGCAGGCGCCGCAGACCCCGTGCTCGCAGCCGAGATGCGTGCCGGTCAGCCCGATCTGATGGCGCAGGAAATCGGCAAGCGTCAGCCGGACTTCGACGTCCTCCTGGTAGCGCTTGCCATTGACCGTAACGGAAATCCGCTTCGACTCGCTCATCCTGCTTCGCCCGATCTCGTCCGCGCCCTTATAGCAGCCTTCGGAACCCGCCCAAAGGCAGCGCAGGCCCCGGAATGGCTTACTGCTTCTGGATCTGCGCGTCGCGAATGACCTTGGCCCATTTCGCGATTTCGGTCTTGATCCGCGCGCCGGTCTCCTCCGGCGTCGGCGAGACCGCGTCGAAGCCGAGGGACTGGAGCTTCTGCCGCGTTTCCGGCAGGGCCACGATCTTGGCGATCTCGCGGTGGAGCTTCTCCACGATCGGTTTCGGCGTCCCGACGGGCGCGAGGATCAGCAGCAGGGTCTCGGCCTCCTGCCCCGATACCCCGGCCTCCGCCATGGTCGGGACATCCGGCAGGGCGCTGGTGCGCTTGGCGCTGGTGACGGCGAGCGCCCTCACCGATCCGGACTTCACCAGCGAGACGGCCGACGGCAGGCTCGTGAACGCGACCGGCGTATGGCCGGCGACGACGGACTGGAGCGCAGGCCCTGCCCCGGTGAACGGGACGTGCACCAGGTCGAGCCCGAGCGACTGTTTGAACAGTTCGCCCGAGAGGTGTGGCGTCGTGCCGACACCCGCCGACGCGAAGGTGTACTTGTTCGGCTCTTTCTTGATCGCCGCGACCAGGTCCTTCACGGACTTGAAGGGCTGGCCGGGATTGACCACCAGCAGGTTGGGAGACACGCCCGAGATCGTGATCGGCGCGAAGTCCTTGATCGGGTCGTAAGCGACCTTGGCGTGCAGGCTGGGATTGACCACGAAGCTCGAGCTCGTGAGCAGGATCGTGTAGCCATCGGCCGTCGCATTCGCCACCATCGCTGTGCCGATGTTCCCGCCAGCGCCCCCATGGTTCTCGACGAAGAACTGCTGGCCAAGGTTTTCCGACAATTTCTGCGCCACCAGCCGGCCCATCACGTCGGTAACGCCACCGGGCGCGAACGGGACGAGGACCTTGACCGGACGCGTCGGGTAGTCCGTCGAAGACCCGCTCTGGGCGTGGCCGGCGCATGGTGCGAGCGCCGCGAGACAGAGCGCGATGGCGCCGAGAATCATCCTCATCGAATTCCCCCTTGTCGATGGCCCGATTCCGGCCGGCCGCGCCTCGGGCTCCTGGCCCGATCGTACCAATATTGGCACAGTCTCCATCAGCCCCGCGCGGTTGCCACTGTGTAACGACGACGCAGGACAGGAGAGCCGCCAAGCTGCATAAATCCGCCTCAACCAAGCCCTGCCGGTAGGCAGTCGGCCAAGCCCGAGATCAACACCCCGGACGAACGAGCTGTCATGGAGGCCGAATCCGAGCCTAATGTATCAGAATTCGGAATTTTCTTGAAATGGGGACGGTCCTGGCGTTGAGTGTCGCCGCGTCGCGGCCGGAATCGGCTGCGCCTTTCGGGCAAGATGCTTCCGGGAGGTGTAAAGATGGCCGCCCAACGAATCAGTGGCTGAATTCAATTCCGGCGGGACTTCGGTGATCGATTCGCAGCGGCAGTACGACGTACTGGTGGTGGGCGGCGGCAATGCCGGCCTGTGCGCCGCCGTCACGGCCCGACAGATGGGCGCGAGCGTCATCCTTCTCGAGCACGCACCGAAGCCTTTTCGCGGCGGCAACAGCCGGCACACCCGCAACCTCCGCACCATGCACCCAGTGCCGACCGACGTGTTGACCGAGAGCTATCTGGAGGACGAGTACTGGGAGGACCTGAAGCGGGTCACCGCCGGCAAGACCGACGAGAAGCTGGCTCTGGCCACGATCCGCGGCTCCTGGGAAGCGCTTCCCTTCATGCAGGACTGCGGCGTGCGCTTTCAGCCCTCGCTCAAGGGCACGCTCAGCCTGTCGCGCACCAATGCGTTCTTCCTCGGGGGCGGCAAGGCCCTGCTCAACGCCTACTACGCGACGGCGGAGCGGCTCGGCGTCGACATCTTCTACGACACCGAAGTGCAGTCGCTCACGCTCGATGACGGTCTCGTGCTCGATTCGGTGGCGGTCCGCGATGGCCACCAGGTGAAAGTCCGCGCGAAAAGCGTGGTCGTCTCGGCCGGCGGTTTCCAGGGCAACATCGAGTGGCTGAAGCAATACTGGGGCGATGCCGCGGAGAATTTTCTCATCCGCGGCACGCCCTATGCGAAGGGGCGGGTCCTGCGCAACCTGCTCGACCAGGGCGTGGCGCCGATCGGCGATCCGACCCAGTGCCATGCGGTCGCCATCGACGCGCGCGGCCCGAAGTTCGACGGCGGCATCGTCACGCGGCTCGACTGCGTGCCCTTCAGCATCGTGGTGAACCAGACCGGCCGCCGCTTCTATGACGAGGGCGAGGACGTCTGGCCCAAACGCTACGCCATCTGGGGCCGGCTCGTCGCCCAGCAGCCCGGGCAGATCGCCTATTCGATCGTCGACGCCAAATCCGAAAAGCTGTTCATGCCCTCGGTCTATCCGGCGATCCGCGCCGGCACGATCGGCGAGCTCGCCGGCAAGCTCGGGCTCGATCCGGGCACGCTCGAAGCGACCGTGCGCGAGTACAATGCCGCGGTCCGGCCCGGCACGTTCAACGGCAAGGCGCTCGACGATTGCCGGACCGAGGGCCTGACTCCGCCGAAGACGCACTGGGCGCGCGCGCTCGACACCCCGCCGTTCATCGGTTATCCGCTGCGGCCCGGCATCACCTTCACGTATCTGGGTGTGAAGGTCGACGAGAATGCCCGCGTGCTGATGGCCGACGGGCGGCCGTCGGCCAATCTCTTCGCGTCCGGCGAGATCATGGCGGGAAACATTCTCGGTCAGGGCTATCTGGCGGGTTTCGGGATGTCGATCGGAACCGTGTTCGGGCGCATTGCCGGCAGGGAGGCGGCCAAGCATGCGCTCAACTGAAGCCCTGAAGGACGCACGCCATGCGATGGAAATCTGCAATGCCTGCCGCTACTGCGAAGGCTATTGCGCAGTGTTCCCCGCCATGGAGCTCCGGCGCGAATTTACGAACGGCGATCTGAGCTATCTGGCCAATCTCTGCCACAACTGCCGCGGCTGTTATTATGCGTGTCAGTACGCGCCGCCGCACGATTTCGGCATCAACATTCCGAAGACCTTCGCCGAGCTGCGCGCCGACACCTACGAGGAATACGCCTGGCCGCCGGTTCTGGGCCGCGTCTTCCGCCGCAACGGGCTCGTCGTGTCGCTCGTCACCGCGGCCTGCATCGCGCTCGTCCTGGTCCTCACCGCCCGGCTGCAATCGCCGGAGGTCTTCTACGGCACGCATCGCGGCCCCGGCGCTTTCTATGCGGTGATCTCCTGGGGCATCATGGCAAGCGTCGCCGGCGCGACGTTCCTGTTCTCGCTGCTGGCACTCGTGATCAGCGGCGTGAAATTCTGGCGCGATGCCGGAGGCGGGCGGGTCGAAAAAGCGCGCGCTTTCGGCGAAGCCCTGCACGACGTCCTGACGCTGAAGAATCTCGGTGGCGGCGGCTACGGCTGCAACGATCGCAACGAAGCCTTCTCGCAGGCGCGCCGCCGGCTGCACCACGCCATGTTCTACGGCTTCCTGCTCTGCTTCGCCTCGACCACGACCGCAACCGTGTACGACCATTTCCTCGGGCTTATTGCACCCTATCCGTTCTTCAGCCTGCCGGTGCAGTTCGGGTTCTTCGGCGGGATCGGGCTGACGGTGGGGACGGCCGGCCTGATCTGGCTCAAGATCACGTCCGATCCGGCGCCGGCCGCGCGCGAGTTGCTGGGCGCGGATTTCGCGCTGCTCGTCCTGCTGTTCCTCGCGGCGACGACCGGGCTCGTCCTGCTCGGGATGCGCGAGACGTCCGCCATGGGCGCCCTTCTCAGCATTCACCTCGGCGTCATTCTGGCCTTCTTCCTGCTCATTCCGTACAGCAAGTTCGTGCACGGGCTCTACCGCTCGCTCGCGCTCCTGCGGTTCGCGCAGGAACGGGAGGGCGAGATCCAGGGCTGAAGCAGACTTGCCGAATTGCCCCGCCGTTGTCTGACGGCGAGGCAAAATGTGGTGGTTAAACGCCCGGCGGAATGAACCGCGCGAACTTCCCGCGAACGTGGTCGTCGAGCTCCTTGCTCGAGCGCACGATCTTCGGCCAGGTCGCCTTGCGGTTCCACGGCACGCAGGCGTCGATCACCATGCGCGAGTTCAGGTTGCGGTGCTCGGGCGGATACGACATCGGATCGAGCACGGTGCTCCAGCAGCCCTTGAGGATATCGACGTCGTCACGCGGATCGCAGCGCGTGCAGATCGCCCACACGACCTGATCCATGTCGGCCGGGTTGATATCGTCATCGACCACGACCACGACCCGGTTGGCATAGGCGCCGGCGTGGCACTGCGAGGCGATGAGCCCGGCCTGCTTGGAATGGCCGCCGTAGAGCTGCTTGATCGCGACCGTCAGCCAGAGCCGGCTGCCGCCCGCCTCGTGCGACCACACGCCCCTCACCTCCGGCACGCCGGCCGCCTCGAGCTCGTGCCACACCGCGCCCGAACGATAAGTGCCGCGGTAGAACGTGTCGTCGTTCGGCGGCACCGCCGGGATCGCCCCGGTGAGGATCGGGTCGTTGCGGTGCATGAAGGTGGCGACGCGGATCGCCGGCTCCTTCTTCTCGCCGCCTGCGTAGTAGCCCGTCCACTCGCCGAGTGGCCCCTCGTCGATGCGGTCGTCCTTGTGGACGAATCCTTCGAACGCGATCTCGGCCTCGGCCGGGATCGGCAGTCCGGTCTTCGGCCCTTTGACCACCCGGATCGACTGGCGCAGAAGCCCGCCGGCCGCGTCGTACTCGTTCTTGCCGTAAGGCACTTCGAGACCCGCCACCGCGAACAGCCCCGGATGCACACCGACGACCACGGCGATCGGGCACGGCTCGCCGCGCTCGTGGTATTTGCGCATGATGATGTCGCCGTGCTTGCCCTTCGAGGCCATCACGGTCGCGAGCGCCCGGTCGTGCACCTGCACCCGGTACGCGCCGTAGTTGATCCAGCCCGACTCCGGGTCCTTCATGATCACCATGCCGCCGGTGCCCATGTAGTAGCCGCCGTCGTCTTCGTGCCAGCGCGGCGTCGGGATCTTGAGCAGGTTGATGTCGTCGCCCGTGAAGACGTTTTCCATCACCGAGCCGGTCTCGACCACGGTCGGGGCCACCGTCGGGGCCTGACGGAAATAGTCGCGCCAGAACCGCACCAGCTCGATTTCGCTGGTGTTCTCCGGCAGCCCGAGCGTCAGCGCGATGCGCTTGACCGAGACGAACAGGTTGGCGAGCACCCGATAGCCAGGCTCGTAGCCGGGCACGTCCTCGAACAGGATCGCTGGCCGGCCCACCTTGCGCTGGAAGATGTCGACCAGACCGCCGATCTCGCGCTCGCGCTCGGCGCCCTGGATCCGGGTCAGCTCGCCGGCCCCCTCCATCTCCTCGATCCAGGCTCTGAGGTCCTGCCCCTTCGTCGCGGTCTGCAGCATGCAGCTCTCCGTATTCCTGTCGGCTGTTTCCGGGATCCCGAACCGGGATTGGCGGGCCGCCCGCCGTCCCGAAAAATGCACTATAACCGAAAATGGGATGCGGGCGCAAAGCCGCTTGCGGATGCGCCCCGCCCGCAGTCATCGGTCCGGAGTAACTCTACTGGCTGGCGCGGAGCGTGCCAGCCGGGCGCCACCGCAAGCCGATTTGAACATGACCTGTTCCGAAAAGCCGGGATCCGCTTTCGGGATCACGCTCTAGAACTTCACGTGCGCGGCTCCCTTGAGACCGAGTATCTCGCGCGCCTCGGTCGGCGTCGCGATCTCATAGCCGAGTTCTTCGGCGAGACGGCGGATCTTGGCGACCTGCTCGGCGTTGCTGGCGGCGAGCTTGCCACGGCCGATATAGAGGCTGTCCTCGAGCCCGACCCGGACGTTGCCGCCCAGCATGATGGCCTGCGTGGCGAACGAAATCTGATGGCGACCGCCGGCCAGCACCGACCACTGATATTGATCGCCGAACAATTTATCGGCGGTGCGCTTCATGAACATCAGGTTTTCCATGTCGGCGCCGATGCC
>CAYVBN010000067.1:0-4309 GCA_964449645.1 uncultured Hyphomicrobiales bacterium | reverse complement strand
AATACCGGTTCGCTGTCGAAATGCGAACAAGCCGAAGAATCGCGCTGCTCACGCCGTCGTGCGCGCCGTGAGCAGCGCGTGCAGGCTCGCGATCGTCGAGCGATCGGCAACACCGTCGACGCGCTCCGGACGGAAATGGCGCTGAAACGCGGTGACCACGCAGAGCGTCCGCTCGTCATAAAGACCGGTCGCGTCGATGCCGTAGCCGAATTCGGCCAGCGCGGCCTGCAGCTCTTGCACCGCCGGACCTTGATCGCCGGGCGCGAGCGACGGGCCGGCCGAGATCGCCAGCGGCTCGATCCAGAGACCGACGCCGCTCTCGTGCAGGCGGCGCCAGGGAAACTTCTCTCCCGGATCGCGCTTGCGGTCCGGGGCGACGTCCGAATGGGCCAGCACGCGCTCGGGGCGGATCGAACATCGCGCCGTGATGTCGCGACAGAGTGCAGTGACCGCTTCGATCTGCGTGTCGGGAAAATCCGGATAGCCGAAGTCGTGTCCCGGATTGGCGATCTCGATGCCGATCGAATGCGAGTTGATGTCGGTTTCCCCCTGCCAGATGGAGACGCCGGCGTGCCAGGCACGCCGGATTTCCGGCACGAGCTGCACGACCTCGCCGCTTTCGAACACCAGGTAGTGGCAGGAGACCGCGGCCACGGGATCGCACAGCCGGGCGAGGGCTGCCTCCGTGCTCTCCATCCCGGTGTAGTGCAGCAGGATCATATCGGGACGCGGAACGCCCTGTCGCTCCCCGTGATTGGGCGAGGGGTGCACGCGGGCGACGAGCGGCGAATCCGGCGAGAAGCGCGACATGGAGACAGAAGACATGGACACAGAATAGGGGACTTCGTCCGCATCCGCGAGGCGTGCCGCGGGAACGCGCGGTGGCGCAAAAAAAACACGGCCCGGTTGCCCGGGCCGTGCTGTTTTCGAGGTCTGCTCGTTCAGCGGGCAGTCGATCCGCCCGTCGGGCGGGTCGTGCCGGACGACGAGCCGGAGCCGGTCGTGGTCGACGGCGGATTGTAGGGCTTGAACTCGGCCGCCTGCTTGAGCTGGTCCTTGTTCATCGACAGCTTGAGCTGATCGCTCTTGCCGTTCTCGCCCGGGACCACCTGGAAGGAGTTCATGCTGAGCGCGACGTCCTTCGAGCCGATGCCGAGGAAACCGCCGACGCCGACGACGAGCGCGTCGATCTTGCCGTTCTTGTCGAACAGAATATCGCTCACGTCGCCGATCTTCTGATCGTCGGGGCCGATAACGTTGGTGCCCTTGAACTTGGACGCCAGCCACTGTTGGGGCTGCTGCGCCGCGATGACGTTCGGCGTGCCGGGCCTGCTCTCGGAAACGCCGGTCGTCGCGGTCGAACCCGGTGAAGATTCGGAGCCCTGGGACACGCTCGGCGGAGCGGATGGAGAGGGTGATGTCGGTGGAGATTGCGCCCACGCGGTCGACAACGCCAACCCGCTCACGGCCGTCGCCACCATAAGCTTCCTGATCATTTCTGCCTCCTCGGTTGCAAACAGATAGAACGCCCCGACCCTGTATGATGCGGGCGTTGCTGCCCGGTGATAACTCGCAATGGCCGGCTCCGTTCCGCGCGGAATTACCACTGCGGAATGGAATTCGGATCGCGCCGGTATCTCGTGCGATGCGGAATCCGGCGTTCTTTCTGAACGACGTGTTTGTTCGGGCGCGGGACGCACGTTCTTTTCGCCGACGCGAGACATTGCTCATCGCAAGAAAGTTGTCGTTTCACGCACGCGGTCTCGCTGCATCGCGTTGGGTCATTTGCGGCCGCGTGAGCGGTTGCGGTTCGTGGATGCGGCCTCGCGACGGCCTCGGTGTCCGATGCCGGCGCCTGCGAGATGCGCGGGGCCGGGGAGGCCGGGTGCGGCCTTGCGCCCAGGGATCACCGACGACCGCTGGCGCCGTCGGCCCGGCGGGCCGCATTCCGCAACGATTCCTTAAGCTTAAGGCCGGCTAATCACCGAAATCGCTGTGATTTGTCGCACCGCGCGCCGGACGGCCGTGGGTGCGATGTCCATTGACGCCCATACTATCCCATGCTATCCCACACTCACCCATTCGGGAGTTCGGTCCGGCCCTTCGGACCCGCCGGGGCAAGCCCCGACGGCAGGAGATGCGGACCGACCACTTCGGAGGGGAGGGTTTCGTCTCAGACATCACTTGCGTGCGTCCGACCGGCGTGGAGTGCGGGGACCGATGAACCGCTTCGTGTCGAACACCACGTTGCGGCTCGACTCCAAGGGGCGCGTTTCGATCCCGGCTCTGTTCCGTTCGGTGCTCGCTCGCGACGGTTTCGACGGGCTCTATTGCTATCCGACGCTCGACCAGCCGGCGATCGATGCCGGGGGCAATGCGCTCCTCGGCGAGATCGAGAAACTGATCGAGCGCTTCCCGCCCTACTCCGACGAGCGGGAGGAGCTTCTGGTTGCGCTCTACGGTTCGAGCGAAACCCTGAAGATCGATGGCGAAGGGCGCGTGGTTCTGAGCGAAGGGCTGAAGACACATGCGGGAATTACCGATTCCGTCGTGTTCGTCGGTCTCGGACACAAGTTTCAGATCTGGGAACCGGAACGCTTCCGTACGCATTTTGCGAAGGCCACTGCAACGGTGCGTACGCTGACGAAGCGTTTGGGTTCCGAGCGTGGAGTGCCGGACACGGAAAGGGCGCGGGAATGATGGCGGGCCGCGACACCGGGCAACCGGATGTCGATGGCGGACTGGCTCGTCACGTTCCCGTGCTCGTTCGGCGCGTTCTCGAATATCTCGATCCGAAAAACGGTGGTGTTTACGTCGACGGGACCTTCGGGGCCGGCGGTTACACGCGCGCGATCCTGGCGGCAGCCGATTGCCGCGTCGTCGGTATCGACCGTGATCGCACGGCGATCGCGCACGGCGCCGATCTCGTCGAGGCGTCGGGCGGCCGGCTGACCCTCGTCGAGGAGCGGTTCTCCGCGCTCGATCAGGCGGCGATCAGCGTCGGATGCGAGGCCGTCGACGGCGTCGCGCTCGATCTCGGCGTCTCCTCGATGCAGCTCGACACGCCCGAGCGCGGGTTCTCGTTCCGCTTCGACGGTCCGCTCGACATGCGCATGGGCGGCGAGGGGCCGAGTGCGGCCGACGTCGTCGCGGCCGCATCGGAGCGCGATCTCGCGGCGATCATCGCCGCGCTCGGAGAGGAGCGCCGCGCCCGCGCGGTGGCGCGCGAGATCGTCGCCACGCGCCGCGAACGGCCGATCCGCACCACGCGCGCGCTGTCGGACATCGTCTCCCACGTGGTGCATGCACGGCCGGGCGACATCCATCCGGCGACCCGCACCTTCCAGGCGCTGCGGATGTACGTGAACGAGGAGCTGTCCGAACTCGTGCACGCGCTCGCCGCGGCGGAGCGGATTCTCAAGCCGGGCGGACGGTTGGTCGTCGTCACGTTCCACTCGCTCGAAGACCGCATCGTCAAGACGTTCTTCGCCGATCGCGCCGGACGCGGCGGCGGCTCGCGGCATCTTCCGGAAATCGTCGCCCCGCCGGCGAGCTTCCGCGTCTTGACCAGGCATCCGGTTCTGCCGGACGAGGCGGAGACGGCGGAAAATCCGCGTGCGCGCTCGGCGAAACTGCGCGCCGGCGAGCGGACCGATGCGCCGGCCCGGCCGGCGGATCTCTCCGTGCTGCCGGACCTGCCGGCGCCTGACGACCTCGTGAGAGGAAGCTGACATGCGCCTGCTCCATCTCGTCGTCGTTGCCGTCTTCGTCGCCGCCGCGGCCTACGTGTACAAGATCAAGTTCGAGGCGACGGTGCAGGCCGAGCACGTCGCCAAGCTGCACAGCGAGATTCAACGCGAGCGCGACGCGGTGGCGGCGCTGCGCGCCGAATGGGCGAAGCTCGAGAATCCGGCGCGCATCCAGGGCCTCGCCCAGCGCCATCTGCCCCAGCTTCACCCCGTCGAGACGAGTCAGTTCGATTCGCTCGACCATCTGCCGGAGCGACCGCCGGAACTCTTTCCGCCCTCCGTGCGCGATCCGATCGGCGCCATGATCGAGAGCACGGAATCCGATCCGCTGACCGGCAGCGTGCCCGCGGTGCGGCGGGAGGCGAACCGATGAACGCGATCGTGCCGTTGTCTGCGGCCGGGGGCTCGGCTGCGCCCGAGATGTCCTGGGCGCAGCGCATGATCCAGCGGCTCCTCTACGGCCAGAACGTCGACCTCGCCCGCAAGGCGAAGGCGCGGCTCGGGCTCGCAGTCCTCGGTTTCGCCCTGGTCTATACGGCCATCGCGGTCCGTCTCGTCAG
>CAYVBN010000066.1:0-10575 GCA_964449645.1 uncultured Hyphomicrobiales bacterium | reverse complement strand
GATTTCGAAATCCGCAACTCGCGCCACGCCCGGTGCGAGCTTCTTCCGTGCGAACTTCGCCATCGACCGACACCAGCAAGGTTGTGTTTCTACAGCGCGTCCCGATCGAAGTGGAATGCGCCCCCAATCGGCAACCGCCCGCATGTTCTACAGCGAACCGGGACCGCTTCGCAGGAAAATGCGCCGGTGCCCCTGTCTGCCCCGACGTCCGCGATCCGGCCCGCCGCAGTTCGTGCGAACCTCGCCTTCGGGACACCAGATGGCCGGGAGCGGCTTAGATAGAGGTCGGGTCGAAAGTGTCAATGTTTTCTTTGCTTTCGCGGCGTCCGCAACCTATCAATGTCGGCTCCCGGACGGGCGCGACCGCGGCCCGGACGGGGTCCAGAATCCGGTGCCCATCTTAACCATGACGCCGCGCCCCGCCGACACACCCTCGCTCGCCGATCTGCGCGCCGAGATCGATCGCATCGACGCGGAGATGCACCGCCTGCTCATCGAGCGCAGCGACATCATCGATCGGCTGATCCGCGTCAAGCGCACGACGGAATCCGGCTCGGCGTTCCGCCCGGCGCGCGAAGCCGACATGATGCGCCGGCTGGTCGAGCGCCACCGCGGAATTCTCCCGCTCGACACCGCCGAGAGCATCTGGCGCGTCATCATCGCGACCTTCACCTACGTGCAGGCGCCGTTCTCGGTGCACGCCGATCTGTCGGCGGGCGACGCCGCCATCCGGGATTCGGCGCGCTTCCATTTCGGTTTCACCGTGCCTTTCATCGGCCACATGGGCCCCGCGGGCGTGGTGGGCGCGATCGCGGCCTCGAAAGGCGATCTCGGCCTCGTGCCCGCCTCGCCCGGAGCCGGCGCAAGCGCATGGTGGACGGCGCTCGAAGGCGAAACGGCGCCGAAGATCATCGCGCGGCTGCCGTTCGTCGAACGCGCGGACCATCCGGCCGGACTGCCGGTCTTCGCCATCGCCCGCCCCCATCCGGATGCGCTCGTCACCGAGGTGGAGGTGTGGAGCGTGAAGGTCTCCGGCTGGGGCGCCGGTCCGTCGCGCGCGGCCGCTGCCGTTGCGGAAGTCGTCGCCGTGCCGGAAGGCACGTTCGACGGCGCCGCCCTCCTGATTTCGGTGCCGCAAGGCCGCCGGCTCGCCGAGGTCACCTCGGCGCTCGTCGGGGCGGGCGCCTCGGTGCGCTCGCAGGCCCTCGTCGGAAGCCACGCGACTCGCTATACGGTCGACGCCGACGGCGCACGGCCGGTCTCGACCGGGCGCTAGCACATGATCCCGGACGAGACCGATAGCG
Organism: uncultured Hyphomicrobiales bacterium; assembly: GCA_964449645.1. Taxonomy (GTDB): domain Bacteria; phylum Pseudomonadota; class Alphaproteobacteria; order Rhizobiales; family Xanthobacteraceae; genus CAYVBN01. The sequence goes on along the minus strand of CAYVBN010000066.1, from coordinate 9,271 downwards.
ACATGTCCGTGTCCCAACGCCCACAGCCGCGTCCCGGCGTGCTCGCCATCGCCCCCTACGTGCCGGGCAAGAGCACGGCGCCGGGCGTCGCCAAGGTGTACAAGCTCTCCTCCAACGAGACGCCGCTCGGGCCGAGCCCGAAGGCCGTCGCCGCCTACAACGCCGTCGCCGCGCAGCTTCAGGACTATCCCGAAGGGTCGGCGGCGCTGCTGCGCCAGGCGATCGGGCGCGTGTTCGGGCTCGATCCGGCGCGCATCGTCTGCGGCGCCGGTTCGGACGAATTGCTGAATCTGCTCGCGCACGCCTATCTGGGACCGGGCGACGAGGCGATCCATACGACGCATGGCTTTCTGGTCTATCCGATCGCGACGCTCGGCTGCGGCGCGACGCCGGTGGTCGCGCCGGAAAAAAACCTCACCGCCGACGTGGACTCGATCCTGGGCGCCGTGACAGAGCGCACCCGCATCGTATTCCTCGCCAACCCAAACAATCCGACCGGCACCTATGCGCCGTTCGACGAGGTGAAGCGGCTGCACCGCGCGCTGCCCCCTCACGTGCTGCTCGTGCTCGACGCGGCCTACGCCGACTACGTGCGCCGCAACGACTACGAATCCGGCATCGAGCTCGTCGCCACCAGCGAGAACGTCGTGATGTGCCGGACGTTCTCGAAGATCCACGGGCTCGCGGCGCTGCGGCTCGGCTGGCTGTACGGACCCGCACACGTCGTCGACGCGCTCAACCGCATCCGCGGACCGTTCAACGTCAACACGCCCGCCATGATGGCCGGCATCGCGGCGATCGAGGACGCCGACCATGTCGAGCGCTCGCGCGCGCACAACACGCGCTGGCTCGCCTGGCTGACCGAGGAGATCGGCAAGCTCGGCCTCACGGTGACGCCGAGCGTGGCGAATTTCGTGCTGATCCATTTTCCGCAAACGAAAGGCCGCACCGCCAAGGATGCCGACGCATTCCTCACCGCGCGCGGCCTCATCCTGCGTCGGCTCGACGCCTACAAGCTGCCGGATGCGCTGCGCATGACGGTCGGCAGCGAGGAGGCCAACCGTCTCGTCGTCGCGGCGCTCCGCGATTTCCTGAGGCAAGCCGCGTGACCGGCACGACTCCCATCGTGCGCCGCCTGGCGCTGATCGGCATGGGCCTGATCGGCTCCTCGATCGCGCGCGCGGCGCGGGCGACCGGCGCGGCGCAGACGGTCGTGGCGACCGACAGCTCCGCCGATGTGCGCCGCCGCGTCGCCGAGCTCGGCATCGCCGACGTGGTGGCGGCGACGAATGCGGAAGCCGTCGCGGATGCCGATCTCGTCGTGGTCTGCGTTCCTGTCGGCCAGTGCGGCACTGTTGCCGCCGACATCGCCGGCCATCTGGCGCCCGGTGCCATCGTGTCCGACGTCGGCTCGGTGAAGGGCTCCGTGGTGAAGGACATGCTCCCTCGCCTGCCCGCGCACGTCCATTTCGTTCCGGCGCATCCGGTTGCCGGCACCGAACATTCGGGTCCCGACGCCGGCTTCGCTGAGCTCTTCGTCAATCGCTGGTGCATCGTGACGCCGCTACCGAACGCGGACAGCGCGGCCGCCGACAGGCTCTCGGCGTTCTGGCGCGCGCTCGGCGCCAATGTCGAGACCATGTCGGTCGAGCACCACGACGTCGTGCTCGCCATCACCAGCCATCTGCCGCATCTCATCGCCTACACGGTCGTCGGCATGGCGGACGACCTCGAGAAGCTGGTGACCCGCTCCGAAGTGATGAAATACTCGGCCGGGGGCTTCCGCGACTTCACCCGCATCGCCGCGTCCGACCCGACGATGTGGCGCGACGTGTTCCTGCACAACAAGGACGTCGTGCTCGATCTGCTCGGCCGCTTCAACGAAGACCTCTCGCGCCTTGCGCGCGCGATCCGCTGGGACGAAGGCGACACCTTGTTCGATTTCTTCACCCGCACGCGCGCGATCCGCCGCGGCATCCTGGAGATCGGACAGGATTCGCCGGCTGCCGATTTCGGGCGCCCACATCCGGCCAAACCGAGCGACGCGGCCCGCGAGAAGTCGGGCGCGGAGCCGGGCACCGGCAAGACGTCCGGGCTCAGCACGCCCGCGCGGCGAGCGCCTTCCTGACCGCTGATTTCAGATCGTCGAGCGAGATCGGCTTGGTCATGACGTCGTGAATGATCGCGTCGAGCCCGTATGCGCGCTCGCGCTGATCGGCATAGCCGGTCATCAGCAGGATCGTGAGCTCCGGCCGGTCGCGGGCGGCTGCGAGCGCGAGCGCGATCCCGTCCATCACCGGCATGCGGATATCGGCGAGCAGGAGATCGAAGCGCGTCGTCGCGCGCGTCAGGCGGTCGAGCGCTTCGGCGCCGTCGGCCGCGCCGACCACCTCGTGTCCGTCCTCGCCGAGCGCCCGCACGATGAAGGACCTCAGCGCATCCTCGTCCTCGGCTACCAGAACCCGCGCCACGACCGGTTCCTCAATCGGATGCGCCGGCGAGATCGCGCCGGTCGAAGAAGCGGACGAACACCTCGCGCCCCCCCGCCGGCGGCGAGGCGAGCCGGGTGCGGAACGATTCCGACTGGCCGGGCGCGAGGATCGGCCGGTCCGGAAGGGCCGTCCAGGCGTAGATTTCGCCGCCCTCGTTGCGTACCGCGAAGCGAAGCCGCGGCACTTCGAGCACCTTGCGGGAGGTATTGCGGATCGTTCCCTCGATCGCCAGCACCGGCATGGCGTCCTGGGTGTCTTTCGTGAGCTTCACGTCCGCAAAGGTGAGCCCCGGCAGGTTCACCTTGAAGCCGAGCATGGCGTAGAAGGACGCGGTCTGCGGCATGACGCGCACGATGTCGACGCGCCACGCGATGATCGCGGCGACCACCCCCACCATGAGCACGATGAGACCCGGCAGGCCCAATTTCCGCACGTCGAGCCGCGCCTGGCCGAGCGAGCGCGCCGAGGTCTGCACGCCCCGGCGAATGCCGGCGCGCAGGCGCCTCGGACCCTTGTGGCCCGAGCGGGCCGTCGCGGGCGCGAAATCCGCCTCGATGGTGGCCGGATCGACGGGATCGGCCGGCGCGAGCGGCGGCGCCTCCTCCGCGGCAAGGACCTGCTCGACCGGCTCCGCGTCGGCGTCGGCCGAATCACCTGCCGGCTCGTGCGAATCAGGGAGGCCCCAGTCTGTCTCGGTGACGGCCGGCTCTCCGGCTTGCGCGGCGGCAGAGTCCGGTTCACCGCCCCCTGCCCCGGCGGGGTCCGCCTGGGCGAAACCGGCCGCTGCCTCGGCGGCTGCGGCGTCCGCATGCGCCTCCTCGCGCATCGGCGGCGAGGCAAACCAGACCGTCCGGCAGCGCACGCAGCGCACCGAGCGTCCGGTGTCGCCGAGCGAGGCGACCTGGACCTCGTACGACGTTGCGCAGGTCGGGCAGACGATCAGCATCGACGAATCCGGACTGCGGGCCGCTTGGCCGGGCCAATGTTAACGGACGGGAAACCATGACGCCGGGACATTGTGTCCTGTGACGGTGCCGGATCGATCGTTAACGCGCCGTTAACCGCATGGGCAGCGGCACCCGAATTGCAGTAATCCTGTCGACGCCGACTTGTAGAGGGGCCGGGGAGACAGCGCAGGGGGCGGCTCTGGAGCATGATCCCGAAAGGTGGATACCGGCTTTCGGAAAAGATCATGCTCAAATCAAAGAGTTGGAGCGGGATGGCGATTCGAACAAAAGTCATCCCCGTTTAGGTCGGGTCTTTTCGGAGAGAGGTGTGGTCCGGTTCGAAAACGTGGGCTTGCGTTACGGACTCGGCCCGGAAGTCCTACGGGACGTGAACTTCCGGATCGAGCCGCATTCGTTCCAGTTCCTGACCGGTCCGTCCGGGGCCGGGAAGACGTCGCTGCTGCGCCTTCTGTTCCTCTCCCTCAAGCCGACGCGCGGACTGATCACGCTGTTCGGGCAGGACATCGTCACGCTGAGCAAGGACGAGCTGGCGATCCTGCGCCGCCGGATCGGGATCGTCTTCCAGGATTTCCGCCTGCTCGATCACATGACCACCTACGAGAACGTCTCCCTGCCCCTGCGCATCCTCGGCAAGGAGGAGAGCAGCTACCGGGCTGAGGTGACCGAGCTTCTCCACTGGGTGGGCCTCGGCGAGCGCATGGGCGCGCTGCCGCCGGTTCTCTCGGGCGGCGAGAAGCAGCGCGCCGCCATCGCCCGCGCGGTGATCGCGCGGCCGCAGCTCCTGCTCGCCGACGAGCCCACAGGCAACGTCGACCCGGCGCTGGCGCAGCGGCTGCTGCGGCTTTTCATCGAGCTTAACAAGTCCGGTACATCCGTGATTATTGCCACTCACGATATCGCCCTCATGGACCAGTACGATGCCCGCCGGCTGGTACTCCACGAGGGGCGGTTGCACGTCTACGATTGAAGGGCAGGTTCGAACGCAGATGGTGGATGCGGCGAGAGCGGACGTGCGCCAAAGGCGAGACGTAAAAACGCCCGTGCGAGCGCGGCTCGCGGCGCCGCCGCGCAGCGAGACGCCAATCGTGCCCCGCAACTCGATTGCCGGGAACGCGCTCGTCGCCGTCGTCGCCATCATGACGTTCCTCGCCTCGCTGACGACCGGCGCCGTGACGCTCGTGACCGCGTCGGCCGCCGAATGGCAGGCGGACGTGGCGCGCGAGGTCACGATCCAGGTCCGCCCTGCCGCCGGGCGCGATCTCGAGCGCGACGTCCAGGCGGCTGCCGACATTGCCCGCAGGACGTCCGGCATTTCCGAGGTGCGGCCGTACAGCAAGGCCGAATCGGCGCGCCTGCTCGAGCCGTGGCTCGGCACCGGGCTGCGCTTCGACGACCTGCCGGTGCCGCGGCTCATCGTGGTGCGCGTCGCCTCGGGCCAGAACCCGGATTTCGCCCGGCTGCGCACCACGCTCACCGGCAGCATTCCGAGCGCCAGCCTCGACGATCACCGTGGCTGGATCGGCCGCATGCGCGCCATGGCGGCAACCACAATCGCCGGCGGGATCGCCGTGCTGGTGCTGGTCCTGGTGGCGACCGTGCTGTCCGTCTCCTTCGCCACCCGCGGCGCGATGGCGACCAACCGCCCGATCGTCGAGGTGCTGCATTTCATCGGCGCCAAGAACATCTTCGTGGCGCGCCAGTTCCAGCGGCATTTTCTCGTGCTCGGCCTCAAGGGCGGCCTGATCGGCGGCGGCGCGGCGCTCGTGCTGTTCGCGCTCGCCGGCCTGATCGGGACCTGGTTGCGCGGAACGGCGACGGGTGACGAAATCGCCTCGCTGTTCGGCACGTTCGCAATCGGGCCGCTCGGCTACGTGGCCATCGTCCTGCAGATCGCGCTGATTGCCTTCGTCACGGCCAGGACCTCGCGGCAGGTGGTCAGCCAGACGCTGCAGGCGATCGACTAGTGTCCTGATTCCGAAGTCCGCAATACCTTGCAGCAGGCTCTGATGCGAACTTCGGAATCAAAGGGACACCCGCAAGATAATGATTCTAGTTTGGGTTTTGTCGCATTTTCTACGGCGAACCGGCGTCCCCTTCGCCGGAAAATGCTGTAAACGCCGTCACGCTCGAATTCGCGCTATGATGAATCGGGGTTAAGACCGATGTCCGGCGGCGACGCGACGAGACGACAGGCTCTGGCGGAGAGATTCCGGCGCGCGCAATCGGCGCGAAAGCGGGCGCGTGTCGGACGCCTGCTGCGGCCGATGCTGCGCCTCGGCGCCTGGGCGGGCGTCGTGGGCGCCCTCGTCCTGGTCGCGGGTTTCTTCTGGTTCACCGCCCGGGTGCCGACCGACGAGCCCTCGCTCGACCGCAACGCCGACGGCATCGTCGTGCTCACGGGCGGCGCGTCGCGCATCGCCGACGCCGTCGAGCTCCTCGCCTCCGGACGCGGCCGCCGCCTCCTCATCACCGGGGTCAACCGCAGCACCAACACGGTCGAGCTCGCGCGCCTCGTCCCCGAATACGGCCGCATGTTCGCCTGCTGCGTCGATCTCGACCACTCCGCTCTCAACACCGTCGGCAACGCCGTCGAGGCCCGGCGCTGGGCCAAGAATCACGGCTTCCGTTCGCTGGTCGTGGTGACCTCGAGCTATCACATGCCCCGCGCGATGGCGGAGCTCGCCTACCAGCTCCCCGACGTCACCTTGATCCCGTTCCCGGTCGTGACCGAGCGGCGGCGCGTGGAGCCGTGGTGGGCGAACGCGGAGGACGCCCGGCTGCTCGTGTCCGAATATCTGAAATACATCTTCGCCAAGCTGCGCATGCATGTCGGCCCCGCGCTCGAATCCGACCGCCTCGCCGGCAACCGCAACGACGCCAAGAGCTGATCCCCCTGTCCGGACATCGCCGTGCTGTATCTCCGCTCCGTCCTCTTCAACGTTCTGTTCTATCTCAATCTGCTGGTGTTTCTCCTCATCGGGATGCCGAGCCTGCTGTTGCCGCGGTGGGGCATTCTGGGCGTGGCGAAGACGTGGGGCCGGGTGAACCTCTGGCTCCTGCGCGTCGTCTGCGGGATCGGCGTCGAGTGGCGCGGATTGGAGAAGATCCCGCGCGGGCCGCTGATCGTCGCCGCGAAGCATCAGTCCACCTGGGAGACGTTCGCGCTCCTGTGGCTGTTCGCCGACCCGACCTTCATCCTCAAGCGCGAGCTGATGTGGATTCCGCTGTTCGGCTGGTGCACCTGGCGCGGCGGCATGATCCCGGTCGACCGCGGCGCCGGCAAGCAGGCGCTCATCGCCATGACGGAGCGCGCGCATCGCGAGCTCGCGCGCGGCAGGCAGATCATCATCTTCCCGGAAGGAACCCGCCGGCCGGCCGGCGCCGAACCGCGCTACAAGCAGGGCGTCGCCCACATCTATGCGGGCGCCGACGCGCCCTGCCTGCCGATCGCGCTCAACTCCGGCCTGTTCTGGCCACGCCGGCGCTTCCTGCGCTATCCGGGGACGGTACGCGTCGAGATCCTCGATCCGATCCCGCCGGGGCTCGACCGGGATGCATTTTTCGCGCGCGTGCAGCAGGACATCGAGACGGCGAGCGCCCGCCTCCTGGCGCAGGGCGAAGCCGAGCTCGGCCGCACCCGGCGCGACCCCGCCGCCGTTTGAACGCCCTATTCCGGCGCTCTACAGGTCCCGATCAGGTCTCGGCGGGCGTCTCGTGGCCGGCGAGCCGCTGGGCGAGAAGATGCAGCTCGGAGTCGCGGCACCCGAGTGCTTCCAACTCCTTGACGGTCGAGAGCACGTAGTCGCGATTGGGACCCGAATGGCCGTGACCCTGGCGCACGAGATGAAGCTGCTCGTCGAGCTTGAGGCGGCCGGCGTATTGCGGATGGCTGCGGTCGACCACATAGGCAAGCGCGGGAACGCGCGGCCGCGCCTCCGACCCGAGCGTCACCGTGCGGATCGTCTCGCGATAGACCTTGGTGACCTGCTCGCGGGACCGCAGATACGCGACGGTCGCGGCCCGGTCGGCCGCCGTCACCCGAAAGGCCATGCCCTTGCAGGTCCCGCCGCGGTCGAGCCCGAGCACCAGGCCGGGTTTCTCCGGCGTCCCGCGATGGACGAAGGAATAGACGCACAGCGCGCGGTGCAGGCCGATCAGCCATGCCGGCACCCGTTCGACGAACGGGAACCCCGGCCGCCACATCAGCGAGCCGTAGCCGAAGACCCACAGGTCGCCGTCGGCGTGCTCGATCGGGTCGATCATGGCGGAAAACGGTTCGTGGCGCATCGATCGAAGGCCAGCCGGCCTGCCGGATACAGGATCATGGAAGCCTGGACGTGCTACCCCAAGCCGCCTTGTGACTACGGATCTGCTAGAGCATTTTCCGGCGAAGTCGATACCGGTTCGCCGTAGAAAATGCGACCAAATACCAAGCTAGAATGTGTTCCGATCCAATCGGATCGGAACACAATCTGGACATCCCCCGGCATTCGGATCGCCTAACAGGCGCGCTTTTCGGGTGCAACCGTACGGAGCCGACACGTGGACGACGACGCCTACGAACCCGCCCCCCGCCGCCGCTCCTGGCTGATCGTGCTGCCGACGGCCGTCGTGGCCGTGATCGCAATCTTATGGGCGGGGTTCTGGTACTATGCTGCCTCGCAAGCGAAACAGGCGATCGCCGACTGGCGCGCACGCGAGGCCCAGTTCGGGCGCTCCTATACGTGCGCACAGGAAAGCTATGGGGGCTTTCCTTTCAGGCTCGAGGTGAGCTGCGCCGACGCGGTCGCGCAGATTCTCAGCTCGCAGCCGCAGATGGTTGTCACCACGAAGGATATTCGCGCGGCCGTGCAGGTCTATGACCCGAGCCTGCTGATCGCCGAGATGACCGGGCCGCTCACGGTCGCGGAAGGCGGCCGGCCGGCGAACCTGAGCATCGACTGGGCCACGGCGCGCTCCAGCATCAGCGGCCTGCCGTCCGCTCTCGAGCGCATGTCGATGGTGCTCGACAAGCCCACCTTCTCGCGGCCCGGCGGCCCGGGCGGGCCCGCCAGCACCCTCGCCAGCGCCGACCACACCGAATGGCATGTCCGGGTGAAATCCGGGTCGGTCTTCGCCGACCCGGTGCTCGACGTCGCCGTCACGCTCACGAAGGCCTCGGCTCCGGGACTGGTGCCGTTCCTCACTCAGCCGGTCGATGCCGATGTGGTCGGGGTGCTGAGCGGGCTTCGCGACCTCGCGCCGAAAACATTGGCGGAGCGCTTCCGCGAGATCCAGGCCGCGAACGGCCGGCTCGAGATCACCCGTGCGCGCGTGCAGCAGGGAGACGTGCTGGCGCTCGCGACAGGGACGCTCCGGGTCTCCCCGCACGGCCGGCTCGACGGCGATCTGCAGGTCACCGTCGCCGGCCTGGAGAAGATCCTTCCGGCGCTCGGGCTCGATCAGTTGGTGGCATCGCTCGCCGGCAACGACCGGCTCGCGCCGATGATCGGTCAGCTCGATCGGCTGGTGCCGGGATTGGGCGGTCTCGTGCGCGGCGGCGGACGCGGGAACGGCGGGAACGGCCTCTCCGTCACCATCGGAGAGCCGACCCAGCTCGAAGGGCGGCGGGCGATGACGCTGCCGCTCCGCTTCGCCGACGGCGTCGCGTTCCTCGGGCCTTTCAAGATCGGACAGACGCCGGCGCTGTTCTAGCGCATGATCCGGCGACGCGTGCGCGGCTCGCCGACAAGATCATGCGCTAGCTCATCCTTGGAGCGCGATCTTCCGCAAAACCGGTCTCCACTTTTGCGGATCGCGCTCGCGCATGAT